>JAZNTC010000064.1:0-6344 GCA_045591605.1 Acutalibacteraceae bacterium
CGAATCTGCACAGCGCCGTTGATGTTCTCCGAGCCTTCCATCTGGCCACGGCGGGAGGCGATATCGCCAACCACGAAGCCCATATACTCGTCCGGAACCACGACAACTACCTTCATGATGGGCTCCATCAGCACAGGGTCTGCCTTCTTCATCGCATCCTTGAACGCCATAGAACCGGCGATCTTAAATGCCATTTCAGAAGAGTCGACCTCGTGATAAGAACCATCATACAGCGTGACCTTGCAGTCCACGACGGGATAGCCCGCGATGGTGCCGGCGTGCATAGCGCCCTGGATACCGGCGTCAACAGCCGGGATATACTCCTTCGGGATCGCTCCGCCGACAACGGCGTTGACAAACTCATAGCCCTTACCGGACTCGTTGGGCTCCAGCTTGATCTTAACGTGACCGTACTGACCCTTACCACCCGACTGACGTGCATACTTGCAGTCGACGTCGGCGAGGCGGCGGACAGTCTCCTTGTAAGCAACCTGGGGAGCGCCGACGTTGGCCTCCACCTTGAACTCACGCAACAAACGGTCAACGATAATTTCGAGGTGGAGCTCACCCATACCGGCGATGATGGTCTGACCCGTCTCTTCGTCGGTGTAAGTCTTGAAGGTGGGATCTTCTTCCGCCAGCTTCGCCAGCGCGATGCCCATCTTCTCCTGACCGGCCTTGGTCTTAGGCTCGATCGCAACACGGATAACCGGCTCCGGGAACTTCATGGATTCCAGAATGATGGGATGCTTCTCATCACAGAGCGTGTTACCGGTGGTGGTGTTCTTCAGACCGATCGCCGCCGCGATGTCACCTGAGTACACCACGTCCAGATCCTTACGGGCATTGGCGTGCATCTGCACGATACGGCCAAGACGCTCGTTGGAATCCTTGCTGGAGTTGTACACGGTGTCGCCCGCCTTCACGGAACCGGAGTACACACGGAAGAACGCGAGTTTGCCCACGAACGGGTCGGTCGCGATCTTGAACGCCAGAGCCGCAAACGGCTCGGTGTCGGAGGAAGGACGCGTCTCCTCCTCTTCGGTGTCGGGATTGACACCCTTGATAGCCGGAACATCCACCGGAGACGGCATAAAGTCCACGATCGCGTCGAGCAGCTTCTGCACACCCTTGTTGCGATAGGACGTACCGCAGCAGACCGGCACCATCGTGTTCGCGATGGTCGCCTTACGGATGACTGCTTTGATCTCTTCGATGGTGATCTCCTCACCGCCGAAGTATTTCTCCATCAAATCATCGTCCTGCTCGGCCACAGCCTCCAGCAGTTTTTCACGGTATTCTTCGGCAAGGTCTTTCATTTCGTCCGGAATCTCTTCCACACGCATATCCTTGCCCATTTCGTCATAATAGACGTCCGCCTTCATTTCGATCAAATCGACGATGCCGCGGAACAAGTTCTCGGAGCCAATCGGCAACTGGATCGGAACAGCGTTACATTTCAGGCGGTCACGCATCATCTGCACGACGCGGTAGAAATCCGCACCCAGGATGTCCATCTTGTTGACATACGCCATACGCGGAACCTGGTAGTCGTCAGCCTGACGCCACACCGTCTCGGACTGGGGTTCCACACCGCCCTTAGCACACAGAACCGTCACCGAACCGTCCAGCACGCGCAGCGAACGCTGCACTTCCACCGTGAAGTCCACGTGGCCGGGAGTGTCGATGATGTTGATGCGGTGCTTGTCCGCAGTGCCCTGCTTATCCCAATAGCAGGTGGTGGCAGCGGAGGTGATGGTGATACCGCGCTCTTGCTCCTGCGCCATCCAGTCCATGGTTGCGCCGCCGTCGTGGGTTTCGCCCATCTTATAGTTCACACCGGTATAGTACAGAATACGCTCAGTGGTGGTCGTTTTACCGGCATCAATGTGCGCCATAATACCGATGTTTCTGGTTTTTTCCAGAGATACATCTCTTGCCATAGTACGTTCCTCCTTTTCCTTTTCTTCAGTAACCGATTACCAGCGGAAATGAGCAAACGCCTTGTTAGCTTCTGCCATTTTGTGGGTATCGTCGCGCTTCTTGGCTGCACCGCCGTTGCCATTGATGGCATCCAGAATTTCGGCAGCCAAACGCTCCTTCATCGTCTTTTCCGAACGAGCGCGCGAATAGGTGGTGAGCCAACGCAGACCCAGGGTCTGGCGGCGGTCCGGACGGACCTCGATCGGCACCTGGTAGGTAGCACCGCCCACACGGCGGGCCTTCACTTCCAGGGACGGCATGATGTTCTCGAGCGCCTGCTCGAACACCTCCAGAGCGTCTTTGCCGGTCTTCTCGGCCACGATGTCAAACGCACCGTAAACGATCTTCTGGGCAACGCCGCGCTTACCGTCCAGCATAATGTTGTTGATCAGTCGGGTTACGACTTTGGAATTGTAAAGCGGGTCGGGCAAAACATCACGTTTTGCAATAGAACCTCTTCTCGGCACTTTACTTCCCTCCTTCATAGGTATGATATCATAGGTACTCGAAAGTGACATACTCCCGTTGGCCAATGCAGAATCCTATACAGAACAGACTGCCCCTATATAGAAATCAGCGCATTGTAGCCGCTGATGAATGTGTCTTACTTCTTGGCCGCGCCGGCCTTGGGACGTTTTGCACCGTACTTGGAACGGGCCTGCATTCTCTTCGCAACACCCTGCGTATCCAGCGTACCGCGCACGATGTGATAACGCACACCGGGGAGATCCTTGACACGACCGCCGCGGATCAGCACGACACTGTGCTCCTGCAGGTTGTGACCTTCGCCGGGGATGTACGAAGTAACTTCGATACCATTCGACAAACGGACACGGGCGACTTTACGCAGAGCCGAGTTCGGCTTCTTCGGGGTCGTCGTCTTAACCGCAGTGCAAACACCGCGCTTTTGGGGAGAGTTCTGATCGATGGCAACGCGCTTCTTGGAGTTCCAACCCTTCAAAAGAGCAGGAGCCTTCGCCTTCTTCTCCAGGTCCTTACGACCGGTGTGTACCAACTGGTTAAAAGTGGGCAATGATGACACCTCCTTAGCTTTAATTTTGGTATCTTTACGCGGCACAAGCCGCCGAAGCCTTTTGAGCTTCGGCGGTTTGACCGCATAAATCCACAGTATGATATTTTAGCATAGTCTACCGAGGTTTGTCAAGTATTATTCTTGCTCTTCGGAAATATTTTCTTCCGCGGCTTCGGCAGTTTCTTCTGCTTCGTCGTCCTCCAGCATGCCGCGCAAGGCTGCTACATAGGGGGTGTCGTCGTTTTTGTGGGTGTTCACCACGTCCACATTGTTGTACATCTGCATACCGGTACCGGCCGGGATCAACTTACCGATGATGACGTTCTCCTTCAAACCGAGCAGCGGATCAACCTTGCCCTTGATGGCGGCATCCGCCAACACACGGGTGGTCTCCTGGAAGGAGGCGGCAGACAGGAAGCTGTCGGTTGCCAGCGAAGCCTTGGTGATACCAAGCAGTACCGGCGTCCAGGAGGCGAGAGCCAAGCCCTCTTCCCCGGCGTCGATGCGTGCCTGCACCGCCTTGTTTTCCGCTTCGACGTCTGCACGGTTGGCGGGCGCGCCTGCGAGCAACGCGGTGCTGCCGGCATCGTCCACACGCACCTTGCGCATCATCTGGCTGACGATGACTTCGATGTGCTTATCGTTGATATCCACGCTCTGCAAACGGTAGGTGCGCTGCACTTCCTCGATGAGGTAGTCCTGCACCGCCAAAGGACCGTTGATTGCGAGAATGTCATGCGGATTCTTGGAACCTTCGGTGAGTGCCTGACCCTTTTCCACGTGATCGCCTTCCTGTACGCAGATGCGGAAGTCGAACGGGATGGGATAACTGCGCTCGTCGATGTTGCCCTCTTCGTTGCTCGTCACGATCACCACGCGCTTTTTGCGTTCTTCCGACAGGCGGACGGTACCCGCGATCTCGGACAGAATGGCGAGGTGCTTCGGACGGCGACCTTCGAACAGTTCCTCAACACGCGGCAGACCCTGGGTGATATCTTCCGCCGATGCAACGCCGCCCGTATGGAAGGTACGCATCGTCAGCTGAGTACCGGGTTCACCGATGGACTGCGCCGCGATGATACCCACCGCTTCGCCGACCGACACGGGATCGACCGTGGCCAAGTTTGCACCGTAGCAGTGGGCGCACACACCGTGACGCGCGTGGCAGGTCAGCACCGAACGGATGCGAATCTTCTCCACGTGATATTCGTCCACCAAACGACGGATCTCTTTGTCGCCCATCATGGTGTCGCGGCTGACCACGACTTCACCGGTGATGGGATCCACAAAGTCTTCCGACAGGAAACGACCGGACAGACGCTCATCGATCTTTTCGATGTCGTTCTTGCCGTCCTTGATGGTGTACACTTCGATGCCTTCGTGCGTGCCGCAATCCTCTTCACGGATGATGACATCCTGCGAAACGTCCACCAGACGACGGGTCAAGTAACCCGAGTCAGCGGTACGCAGAGCGGTATCCGCCAAGCCCTTACGTGCACCACGCGAGGAAATGAAGTATTCGTGGATCTTCAAACCTTCACGGTAGTTGGCACGAATCGGAACTTCGATGGTACGACCGGAGGTGTTGGCAATCAGACCGCGCATACCGGCGAGCTGACGCAACTGGCTGATCGAACCACGAGCGCCCGAATCGGACATCATGTAGATCGGGTTGTAGGGATCCATGTTCTCCTGCAACGCCTGCGACACCGCTTCGGTGGTGGAGTTCCACACATCGATCACGCGGCGATAACGCTCGTCGTCGGACAACATACCTTCTTCGTACAGTTTGGTGACCTTCAACACTTCGGCTTCGGCATCCGCCACCATCTGCTTTTTCTGCGGCGGAATGGACGCATCGCACACCGCCACGGTCAGAGCGCCGCGGGTCGAATATTTGTAACCCTGCGACTTGATGGCATCCAACACTTCGGAGGTGTTGGCGGCACCGTGTACTTTAATGCATTTTTCAATGATCTTGGAAAGTTGCTTTTTGCCCACTTTGAAATCAATTTCATAAAGGAACTTGTTTTCATCGTCCGTGCGATCCACAAAACCGAGATCCTGCGGAATGGGCATATTGAAGATAATACGACCGATGGTGGTTTCCACCAAACGGCTTTCCGTCACACCGTTGATCTCCATGGTGCGGCGCACCTTGATCTTCGCGTGCAAACCGATGACTTTGTTTGTGTACGCCATCATCGCTTCGTCCTCGTTGCGGAACACCTTGCCTTCGCCCGGCTCGCCCGGCTTGTAGATGGTGAGGTAGTACGAACCGAGGATCATATCCTGCGTGGGCACCGCCACCGGCTTACCGTCGGAAGGTTTGAGCAGGTTGCCTGCCGCCAGCATCAGGAAACGGGCTTCTGCCTGCGCTTCCGCCGACAGCGGCACGTGCACGGCCATCTGGTCACCGTCGAAGTCGGCGTTAAACGCCGTACACACCAACGGGTGCAGTTTAATCGCGCGGCCTTCCACCAACACCGGTTCGAACGCCTGGATACCCAGACGGTGCAGGGTCGGTGCACGGTTCAGCATCACGGGGTGATCCTTGATCACGATCTCCAGCGCATCCCACACTTCGGGACGGAGTTTTTCCACCATCTTACGGGCGGATTTGATGTTGCCGGCAGCACCGGTTTCCACCAAACGCTTCATCACGAAGGGTTTGAACAGTTCGATCGCCATTTCCTTCGGCAGACCGCACTGATACATTTTGAGTTCCGGACCGACAACGATAACCGAACGACCCGAGTAGTCGACACGCTTACCGAGCAGGTTCTGACGGAAGCGACCTTGCTTACCTTTCAGCATATCCGAAAGGGATTTCAGCGGACGGTTGTTCGGACCGGTGACGGGACGGCCGCGACGGCCGTTATCGATCAGTGCATCCACCGCTTCTTGCAACATACGCTTTTCGTTGCGCACGATGATGTCGGGCGCACCGAGTTCCAACAGGCGGGTCAAGCGGTTGTTACGGTTGATCACGCGGCGGTACAGATCGTTCAAGTCGGAGGTGGCAAAACGACCGCCGTCCAACTGCACCATCGGGCGAATATCCGGCGGAATGACCGGGATCACGTTCAGAATCATCCACTCGGGACGGTTGCCCGACTGGCGGAAGGATTCCACCACTTCCAAACGCTTGAGCAGACGGGCGCGCTTTTGACCGCTCGCGGTCTCCAACTCTTCCTTCAGCTCTTCGGACAACTTCTCAACGTCGATTTCGGCAAGCAGTTTCTGGATGTATTCTGCACCCATACCGGCTTCGAAATCGTTTTCGTACTTTTCGTACCAATCTTGATATTCCTTATCCGACAACACC
>JAZNTC010000065.1:0-9807 GCA_045591605.1 Acutalibacteraceae bacterium
TCGGAAATGTGGGGGATATCCACCACGTCACTGCCGTCCAGATCGGCAATGGTGCGCGCCACTTTGAGCAAGCGGTCATACGCACGGGCAGAGAGTCCCATACGGTCAAACGCGCGGCCCAGCACCGCGGTGGCGCCTTCGGTCAACGGACAAAGGGTTTTGAGCAGATTGCTCGGAATCTGCGCGTTGCAGATCAACCCTTCTGCCCCTGCGGCGGCAAAACGGGCCAGTTGCCGCTTTCGTGCGGCGTTCACCCGTTCACGAATGGTGGCGGAACTTTCCGCCTTTTGTTTTTGCGCCAGTTGGGTGAATTCCACCGGCGGCACGTCGATGTGCAGATCAACACGGTCGAGCAGAGGTCCCGAAATACGGGAGAGATACTGCCGCGCCGCGGTGGTGGTGCAGGTACACGCACGGGTGGGATGCCCAAAGAAACCGCACGGGCACGGGTTCATCGCCGCCACCAGCATGAACGAGCACGGATAGGTGAGTGAGGTCGTCACGCGTGAAATGGTGACTTTACCATCCTCCAACGGTTGGCGCAAGCACTCCATCGCACTGCGCGAAAACTCGGGCAACTCATCCAAAAACAGCACCCCGTGATGCGCCAGCGACACTTCGCCCGGACGGGGAACGGTGCCGCCGCCCACAAGACCTGCCGAGGAGATGTTGTGATGCGGTGCGCGGAAGGGGCGCGCGGTGAGCAAGCCGATGCCGTCGGGCAACGTGCCTGCCACCGAATGAATCTTGGTGGTTTCGAGCTGTTCTTCCCGTGTCATATCGGGCAGAATGGAGGGCAGGCGTTTCGCCAGCATACTTTTGCCCGAACCGGGCGGCCCGATCAGCAAAATGTTGTGACCGCCTGCCGCCGCAATTTCCATGGCGCGCCGTGCCGCCGTTTGCCCCATCACGTCCTCAAAATCGGGCATGGGTAACACGGGCGGTGGCGGCAAGGTATCTGCCATCAGCGGTGTGATCGGTGCATCGCCGATCAAATGGTGGATCAGTTGCAACGCGTTTTCCACGGGATACACCGCAATGCCGTCCACCACACCGCCTTCGGCGGCGCAAGCGGCAGGCACAAACACGTGGCGAATGCCGTGATCGCGTGCGGCGATCACCATGGGCAACACGCCGTGAACAGGGCGCACCTCTCCCGTGAGGGACAGTTCCCCCACAAAGGCATGATCTTCGTCGATCGGCGGCAGTTGACTGCTTGCCGAAAGCAGAGCCAGCAACAGCGGCAGATCGTACACCGAGCCTTCTTTGCGCACGTCGGCAGGCGCCAAGTTCACGGTGATGCGGCTGACGGGATAGGTGAATCCGCTGTTTTTCAGCGCCGAGCGCACGCGGTCGCGCGATTCTTTCACCGCAGGGCCGGGCAGACCCACCACGTCAAATCCGGGCAGACCGCCCGAAAGGTCGGCTTCCACCTCCACCATAAATCCGTGGATACCCGACAGCCCCATACTTTTAAGGCGCGCAAACATCAGTCGTTCGCCCCCTTGCTTTGCATGGCACGGGTCAGCAAGAAACGCACCCATTTATACAATTCGGTGACACCGAACAGAATGCTGAGCAACAACCCAACCGTGCGCCACGCGTCGCTTTCCAGCGTGGCAATGCCCACCACCGTGGCGCAAACGGGCACGGTGAGCGGCAACACGAACAGGGCGGCCGCCCCGATCAACGCGACCCATGCCCACGGGGCCAAGAACAGCCGTGTGAGCGGCATCGGCAGGGAGGAGCGGGCGGCAATGAACAACACGATCTGCCCGAGTGCCAACACCGCAAAGGCGGCAGAGACGTGTAACACATGATAGGCGATCAACGAGAGTGCGGCGAGCAACACGCCAAACACGGTGAGCGACACCACACCGCGTGCGAGCAAGCGTTCCCACTTGGTGCGCGGCGGCTGGCGCATGGTGTCCCATTGCGGCATTTCACGCGCCATCGCAAAGGTGAACAGCGCCGAAGACACGCCGCCCACCCACAACAAAGCGGCAGGGGAGAAGGATGCGCCGCCAAACAACAGCAACGCCGCAAGAGTGGCGAGGAACAGCGAGGTCATCTGCGCCACGCGCAATGCCACGGTTTTGCGCAGATTCAAAAACGCGGTGCGCCCTTCCTGCACGGTGCGGATCAAGGTGGAAAAACGGTCGTCGGTCAGCACCATATCCGAGGTGGAGGTGGCGATCTCCGCACCGCTGCGCGCCATGCCGCAACTGACGTGTGCTTCACGCATGGCAGGCACGTCTTGGGCATCCTCGCCGCTCACCAGCACGGGCAGGTTACGCTCTTGCCACACGGCAACCAAACGGCGCTTATCCTCGGCAGAAATGCGCGAAAACACGGTGCAACGCTTGGCGACCGCCGCCAACTCGTCGTCGGGCATATCTTGAAGCGCGCGCCCGTCAATGGCTTCGTTGCGATCCTTCAAAATGCCTGCGCGGCGCGCCGAAGCGGTCGCAGTGAGCAAACTTTCATTGGTAAACAACACGATGCGCACCCCTGCACGGGCACAGGTTGCCACCGTTTCGGGCACGTCCTCGTGCATTGGGTCAGACAAGCCGAGCAATCCCAAGAAGGTGAGATCGCGTTCCAATTCTTCCGCGAAACATTCGGTGGGCGCTTCCGCCACGGTGCGATACGCCACCGCCAACACACGCAGCGCCTCCGCCCCCATGAATTCTTCGGCGTTTGCCACGTCCTCGGGCAACTCGCCACACAGCGGCAACAGATCTTCGGGAGCACCCATCGAGATCACCAGGTTGCGCCCATCCACCAAATGTACCACCGTCATACGGCGACGGTGCGGATCAAACGGAATTTCACCCAAACGGGGGAAGGAGGCGGCGAGATCGTTCAGATCGGTGCCGTGCATACGGGCGTAATCCAGCACCGCCTGTTCGGTCGCGGAGGGTACGCGCCCACTGCACAGCGCCGCCATCTGCAACAAGGTGTGCAGATCTTCGGGCGGACGGTTTTTATCCAGTTTCACCATGCGTCCATTGGTGAACGCACGCACCAGTGTCATACGGTTTTGGGTGAACGAGCCTGTTTTGTTGGTGCACACCACCGCCGAACGGCCAAGATCTTCGGTCACGGCGGTGCGCGATACCACCGCTCCATATTTCGCCAATTTCCGCACGGCGGCGGTCACCACCGCGGCCGCTTGGGTGGGAATCTCTTCGGGCAGCAACGCCACCGCGGTGGCAAAGCCCAGCAACAATGCCGCCAATACGCCGACATTGGAGAGCAACGCCACCACCGCCACGGCAATGCCGCACGCCAACACGGGGGCAGACAACACGGTGCCCACCCGTTCGGCGGTGGCTTGCATCGGCAGAGCATCGCCCTTTTCGGTTTCACGCAGAAGTGCCAAGCGCCCTGCTTCGGTGGCAGAGGCGGTGGCGGTCACCACCGCCAGCGCCCGACCGCGCACCACCGCACAGCCGGCATAGATCATGTTGTACCGTTGCGGCAACGGGGTGATGGAGCGCACATCGGCGGCCGCATTTTTACCCACGGGGAGCGGATCGCCGCTGAGCGACGATTCGTCGCAATGCAGTTCGAAGCATTCCAGCAGACGGCAATCGGCAGGCACCAATTCCCCTGCGGAGAGTTCCACAATGTCGCCCGGCACCAAAGTGGCGGCCGAAACGGTGGCTTCGGTGCCGCCGCGCCGCACACGCACAAGCGGCGAGGCCAACACCTTCATGGAAGGAAGGGACCGTTCCGCACGCCACGCGCGCAATGCCACCAGCGTGCACCGCAACAAGGCGATCACCGCCACCGCCGTGGGGGTGATCCAGTCGCCGGGGAAATAGGTGGTGAAGGTCTGATGGATCGCCAAGGCAAGCGAGAGGATCGCCGCGGCCAGCAACAGCCACACCGACGGGCGACAAAACAGCGAAAGCAGGCAGTGACCGAACGACAAATCGCGCGGTTTATCCACAATGTTATTACCGTATATTTGCAGGCGCGCAGAGGCTTCTTCGTGGGACAGTCCGTGTTCACGGTCGGTGCCGAGTTCTTGCATCACGGCATCGGTCGATTCACTGTGCCAAATCAAAAACCATCATCCTTTCATAGGGAAGATCGGAATATAGCATACTAATCTTATATAGTATAACGCATTTCTGCAAAAAAAGAAAGGGGCAATGCGAAAAAAGTCAATAAAAAAACGACGTATCGTGTGATACGTCGTTTTTTCAAACTCACTCTTCGGTGTCGTCCCACGCGGTGTGCGGTTCGACATAGCCGTTTTTGGCTTTGTGACGGATGACAAGGCGAATGATAAAGCCCGAAAGGAACACCACCGCCATCATGCCCCAGCCGCCCACGAGGTTGGAGAGCAGGGAGTAGCCGTCTTTTGCGCCGTAGATGCCGCCCGACTGGAACAGGGTAACCAGATTCCACACAAAGAAGATGGAGAGCAGCAAGGGGGCGATCACCTTCACCGAGGTGTCAAACCACCAACGCGGCATATGGAATTTCTTGGTGTTGCGATTGATCTCTTTGAGCACCTTCACCGTCTTGAAACCCCAGCCGATCGCCAACGTTTCCAGCACACCGACCAAGATCAGGTTGAAGGAATTGCACCAGTTGTCCACCACATCCAGCCACGCGAGACCGGCACCGCAGGTGAAGAACAGCGAGATGACACCGGCCACACAGCAGATGATCATGGTGCATTTGGCTTTGGGAAGGCGGAATTTATCGGCAAATGCGGTGGATACACCTTCAATGATGGAGAAGGCGGAACCGAGCGCCAAGGTGAACAGACAGAAGAAGAAAATAAAGCCGAAAATCGCGTTGATCACACCGCTGTTGGTCAGCGATACGATCGCCATGGGATACACCGTGAAGGTGGTACCCATGCCGAGTTTTGCCACATCGGCGGCGTGACCCGTACCGTACAGGGTGGTAAACATCACGACACTCGCCAGAATCGAAATGAACAAGTCCGCCATCGCAATGATGGTGGCATCCACCGCCACGTTGCTTCCACGGTCCAGGAAGGAGCCATAGGCGAACATGATCGCCATCATGACCGACAGGCTGTAAAACACCTGCGAGAACGCATCGATCCACAACTGCGGATCGGCAAGTTCCGCAAAGTTCGGCACAAACAGTTGATACAGGCCCACCGAAGCGTTCGGCATGGTGACACCCTTCGCCGCCATAATGAGCAGGCAGGCAACGGGGAGCATCACGGTGTATTTCGCCACCTTGTTGATGGTGTCGGTGCCTTTGCGAATGCACAGCCAGATCGCCGCCCACGCGAGCAAAATGCACCCGAGTGCCGCCCACGAAATGGTGGTGTAGCCGCTGGTGGTGCCGGTGGTCTTGATGGCGGTACTCCACATGGTGCCGGCTGCATCGGGGTTGCCCGTGAGCCCGACGAATTTCCAACTCCCGAGCATCATCAAAATGACCCAACCGAACACCGCCGCATAATACGTGGCGATGAAAAACGCATTGGACGTGGCCGCCCAACCGATGGGCTCAAACTTGCGGTTCAAGCCGCCCAGCGCCGTCACCGCACCACCGCGCATTTTGCGCCCGATGGCGATTTCCATCATCAACAGCGGCAGACCCATCACAAGGATCGCCAGAATATACACAAACAAAAAGGTGCCGCCGCCGTGCCGCGCGCACAGAGCAGGGAAACGCCATGCGTTGCCAAGACCCACAGCCGAGCCGATCGAGGCCAAAATAAAGGTGCTGCGAGAAGCCCAAGCACCGCGGGACACCGAGGTGTTGTCACTCATAACTCAAATTCCTTTCGCAAACAAGGTTTTTACGAACACTCATTTTACCACGATTTTGCCGCTTCGTCAATTCCTTTTTTCATCCTTCGACCATTCTCCTCTTGCCAAACGGGGGTAAATCCGTTATAATGAAGAGGAATTTGTGTATAAGGTGGTTATCGCATGGCAGAAAGCATGGCAACGTGGCTCGTGAACTTTTTCGGAAACACCATTCCGGCGGAGTTGACGATTTTTGTCATTTCGTTGTTGCCCATTTTGGAACTGCGCGGTGGCATGATCGCGGCAGCGTTGCTGGGTGTGCCGTTCGGCAAGGCATTTTTGATCTGCTTGGTGGGCAACTTGTTGCCGATCCCGTTTATTCTGTGGCTGATCCGCCCTTTCTTCAACTGGCTCAAAACCACCCGTCATCTCAAAAAAGTGGCGGATTGGCTGGAGCGTAAGACCGAAAAGAACAAGGAAAAAGTGCTGAAATACGAAGTGCTCGGTCTGCTCCTGTTTGTGGCGATCCCGTTGCCCGGCACAGGCGGTTGGACAGGTGCTTTGGTGGCAGCGATGCTGGATATGCCGATGAAAAAGTCGCTTCCCACCATCGTGCTCGGTGTGCTGATCGCCGGGTTTATCATGTCGGCGATCACCTACGGTCTGCCGGCATTGCTTGGGATGTAACGTATGAAAGACCGTGTGGATGTCGCCGTTGTGGGCGGCGGTGCGGCAGGGCTTGCCGCCGCGATCTTTCTGAAACGTGGGTGCCCCGACCTTACGGTCGCGGTGCTGGAACGTGCGGTGCGCGTGGGGCGCAAACTGCTTTCCACCGGCAACGGCACCTGCAACATCAGCAATATTCACGCCGCCCCTCACTATTATCACGGGGGCAATGCTTCCTTTGTTAAGCCGGCTTTGGCGGCCTTTCCGCCTCAGGCGGCTATGGCGTTTTTTGATTCGATCGGGGTGGTGTGCCGTCCGCGTGAGGACGGGCGTGTGTACCCCATTTGTGAGCAGGCGGCCGCGGTGCTGGATTGCCTGCGTGCGGAATGCGCCGCCCTTGGGGTGGCGGAAGTGACCGAAGCGGCGGTATCCGCCATTTGCCCCCAAAAGCGCGGATTTGTTCTGGAAACCGCACAGGGGACGGTGCAGGCGGCGCAGGTGTTGGTCACGGCAGGCGGTGCGGCATCTCCCTCGCTCGGTGGTGTGACAGACGGCTATGCCTTGCTCGCCGCATTGGGACACGACAAAACGCCGCTGTTCCCGTCGGTGACACAAATTTGCGCGCAAAGCGAGTTTTTGCGTGCGGTGAAAGGCTTGCGTGCCGACGTGCGCTTAACGTTGGAAAACGATGGACAAGCGGTGGCCGAAAGCGAGGGCGAACTGTTGTTTTGCGATTACGGCTTGTCGGGTCCCGTGGCACTCGCCATCTCCCGTGCGGTGGGGGATTGGGAACGCCGCAAGCAAGGGGGCATGACGGCGCTCGTGGATTTACTGCCTGCGTGGGATGTGGAAGCGGTGGCAAACGAGGTGCGCCGCCGCACCGCGCTGTGCGGACGCACGGCGGAAGATATGCTCACGGGATTATTGAACAAACGCATCGGGCAGACGGTGATGCGCGCGGCAGGCGTTGCCCTTTCGCGCACGGCGGATTCGCTGGGCGAAGAGGAGATCGCGGCGGTGGCGACAATCATCAAAGGCTGGCGCTTTGCGGTGCAGGGCACCAAAGGGTTGGCGGCGGCGCAGGTCACGGCAGGCGGTACCTCCACCGCCGATTTCGACCCGTACACCATGCGTTCACGCAAGGTTACGGGGCTGTATGCCGCAGGCGAAGTGTTGGATGTGGACGGCGATTGCGGTGGGTTTAACCTGCAATGGGCGTGGAGTTCGGCGCACGCGGCGGCCGAAGGCATTTTGGCGGAAAGGCAGGCGCACGTATGATCCGTCTTTCGAACGTTACCTTGCCGCTCGGGTATAAAGAAGATGACCTCATCGCCGCCGCGGCAAAACTGTTGCGTGTAAAACCCCACACCGTTACCGCGTGCATCTTGTATAAACGGGCGGTGGATGCGCGCAAAAAGGATGCGGTGTGTTTCAAAGCCACGTTGGATGTCACCGTGACGGGTAACGAAGCGGTGGTGGCGGCTCATTGCCGCGATGCCGCCGTGGTGACACCGCACGTGTACGTGCCGCAGAGCACTCCTGCACGGCGCGGATTGCCGCCCGTGGTGGTGGGTAGTGGGCCTGCCGGCTTGTTTTCCGCGTTGGTGTTGGCACGGGCAGGCTGGCGCCCCGTTGTGTTGGAACGTGGGCAGGACGTGGATACGCGCCATCGTGCGGTGGAACGCCTTTGTACCGAAGGCGTGTTGGATACGGAATGCAACGTGCAGTTCGGCGAAGGCGGAGCAGGCACGTTTTCGGACGGAAAACTCAACACCGGCATCAAGGATGCGCGGTGTCGTTTTGTGTTGGAAGAATTGGCGAGGGCAGGGGATTGCCCCGATATTTTGTGGCAGGCGAAACCCCACGTGGGGACCGACCGCCTGCGTGCGGCGGTGAAGGCGATCCGCCGCGAAATTCTTTCGCTCGGAGGTGAGGTGCGCTTCGGTGCGTGTGTGACCGACGTGGTTATCCGTGATGGGGAACTTACGGCGTTGAAGGTGAAAACGGCGGCAGGGGAGGAAGAACTGCCCTGCAATCAAGCTATCTTTGCCATTGGCCACAGCGCACGCGACACGGTGGATATGTTGCATCGCCGCGGCTTGCCGATGATGCAAAAACCGTTTGCGGTGGGGGTGCGTATCGAGCATCCGCGCCGCATGATCGATCAAAGTCAATACGGTCGCTTCGCAGGGCATCCTGCCTTGGGGGCGGCGGATTACAAATTGAACGTCACCGCTGAAAACGGGCGCGGTGTGTATACCTTTTGCATGTGTCCCGGCGGCGTGGTGATGGCGGCGGCATCCGAAGAGGGCGGCGTGGCGGTGAACGGCATGAGCGAATTTGCGCGGAATGCCGAAAACTCCAACAGCGCGTTGCTCACGGGTGTGGCACCCGAGGATTTGGCATCGGAGGACGTGCTGGCAGGATTTCATCTGCAACGGCAGATGGAGCAGGCGGCATTTACGCTCGGCGGTGGGGGTTACCGTGCCCCGGCACAGTTGGTGGGCGATTTTTTGGCGGATCGTGTGGGCACCGCGTTCGGCGAGGTGACACCGTCCTATCGCCCCGGTGTGACGTTGTGCGATCTGCGTGAATGTCTGCCGCCGTTTGTGGCACAGTCGCTCAAAAGCGCGTTGCCGCAACTGGGACGCAAACTGGTCGGATTCGACCGCCCCGATGCCCTGCTCACGGGGGTGGAATCGCGTTCCTCGTCACCCGTGCGTATGGTGCGCGACGACAACGGCGAAAGCGCGGTGCGCGGTGTGTATCCCTGCGGTGAAGGAGCCGGATACGCCGGTGGCATCATGTCTGCCGCGGCGGATGGCGTGCGTGCCGCCGAATGGGTAATGGGTGCAAGATAAAATGGGATGTATACGGTGCGAAAAGTGGGAAACGATACGGTCAAGAGAAATTTTTGAAAAAATTAAAAAATTCTCTTGACAATCGGGAATGGATAGTGTATTATAGTCAAGCGGTTTGACGCGATATGCACCATTAGCTCAGTTGGTAGAGCACCTGACTCTTAATCAGGGTGTCCCGGGTTCGAGTCCCTGATGGTGCACCATACGGCCCGTTGGTCAAGTGGCCTAAGACTCCGGCCTCTCACGCCGGCAACAGCGGTTCGAATCCGCTACGGGTCACCAAGCCGACTTCAGGTCGGCAGATATTCCTCCATAGCTCAGTCGGTAGAGCACCTGACTGTTAATCAGGGTGTCACTGGTTCAAGTCCAGTTGGGGGAGCCAAAAAGAAGAGCAGACCAAACGGTCTGCTTTTTCTTTTTGCTTTTTCCTCTTGGATTCGACCGGTGATACCTTATACTTAGCAGACAGCGCGCAAAGCGCGGCTGACGCAATGTTTGTCGGTTTGCGCAGCAAATGCGGCGTG
>JAZNTC010000066.1:0-7008 GCA_045591605.1 Acutalibacteraceae bacterium
GGTTGGATGCACCACGCCGTCAAAAACCGCAGTAATACTCCCGTATTACGAGGCTTTTTGGCAAGTGGGGGACCAACCGAGCCCGAAAAACCAAATTTTCAATATGGCGCGCACCCCAACAGCGGGCTTCGATTCAGCATATTCCGTTTGCGGAGAATGTATGCCTAAAGATTGCCGAGCATTTTTCCGCCGACAGGGCGAAAATCCGCCTTCCTAAAACGGCGTTCGGATTTGTCAGTTTAATCTAAAATCAGATATCGTCATCGTCGTCGTCATCGTCGAGACCAGCATCTTCGTGCACCGTCTCGTTCGCCTGCAACGCCCACTTCTTCACCGTGATCTTGTTGCGGTCTGCCCCCGTTTCGATCACCAGCGAATCTTCGCGCACCGTCACCACACGGCCCATAATGCCGCCGATGGTGGTGATCTGGTCGCCCACGCGCACGTCATCGCGCATGCGCTGTTCTTCCTTCTGACGTTTTTTCTGCGGACGGATCATGATGAAATACATCAAGGCAAACATCACGACCAGCATGATAATGCCATAGGTACTGCTGTTCATACTTCGTTTCCTCCCAAATTACATATTACATTGAGTATACACCATTTTTCTCGCTTGTGCAAGGGGGAATTGCCGAATTTACTTAAATTTAACAAAAATCAAATGCGGCGATCCAGTGCCTCACGGTATTCGCGGTAAAACGCATCGAACGTGCCGTTATCCAATGCATCGCGGATCTTTTCCATCAGGGTGTTGTAAAAATACAGATTGTGTGCCACACACAGCCGCATCGCGAGCATTTCATTTGCTTTGAACAGATGGTGGATGTAGGCACGCGAATGACGGCGGCAAGTGGGGCAATCGCATTCTTCGTCCAACGGCAACAGATCTTTTTCATATTTCGCATTGAACAGATTGCGGCGCCCTTGCCAAGTGAACACATGGGCATGCCGTGCGTTGCGCGCCGGCATCACGCAATCGAACAAGTCGATACCGCGTGCCACCCCTTCCAAAATATTCACGGGTGTGCCGACACCCATCAGGTAACGGATCTTATCTTTCGGTGCAAACGGTTCCACCGCTTCCAGTATGCGATACATATCCTCGGCCGGCTCACCAACCGCCAAACCACCCACCGCGTAACCGTCCAGATCCATGGCGGCGATCTCTTTCATGTGGCTTACACGCAGATCGTCGAAGGTGCATCCTTGGTTGATCCCAAACAGCAGTTGTTTGGGATTCACCGCATCCGCCGAAGCGTTCAGTTTCGCCATTTCTTCCTGACACCGTGCCAACCACCGTGTGGTGCGTGCACAGGATTTTTCGGAGTATTCGCGCGTGGCAGGGTTTTCCACACACTCGTCAAACGCCATCGCGATGGTGGAGCCGAGATGGGATTGAATCCGCATGCTTTCCTCGGGCCCAATGAACAGTTTTCGCCCGTCGATGTGCGAGGCAAAATCCACCCCTTCCTCGCGAATCTTGCGAAGCCCCGCCAGCGAAAACACCTGGAATCCGCCGCTATCGGTGAGAATGGGGCCGTTCCATCCCGTGAACTTGTGCAGACCGCCCACCTCGTGCACCAATCCGTCGCCGGGGCGCAGGTGCAAATGATAGGTGTTGCACAGCATCACCTGACATTTCAAGTCGGCGAGATCATGGGCAGACACCGCCCCTTTGATCGCGCCGCAGGTGGCAACGTTCATGAACGCAGGGGTTTGCACCGTGCCGTGCGGCGTTTCAAACACGCCGCGGCGCGCCGCCCCTTCGGTTTTTTGTATGGTGAGTTTGGAATTCAACATAGTGTTACTCCTTACACGATCAACATGGCATCGCCGAAACTGAAGAAACGGTAGTTTTCCGCTACCGCGTGGTCGTATGCCGCCATGGTGTGTTCATATCCTGCAAAAGCCGAAACCAACATGATCAGCGTGCTTTCGGGCAGATGGAAATTGGTGAGCAGACCGTCCAGCACTTGGAATGGATAGCCGGGATAGATGAAGATCTCGGTCCATCCTTCGGCAGGGCAGATAACCCCATCGGTCATGCCGATGCTTTCCAGCGTGCGGCAACTGGTCGTGCCCACCGCAATCACCCGTCCGCCGCGCGCTTTGGTGCGGTTGATCAGATCGGCGGTTTCGGGGGAGAGGGTAAAATGCTCCGAATGCATCTTGTGGTCGGCAATATTGTCCACCTTCACGGGACGGAAGGTGCCAAGCCCCACGTGCAAGGTGACAAACCCGATCTCCACACCTATATCGCGCACCTTTTGCAGCAGTTCGGGCGTGAAATGCAACCCTGCCGTGGGAGCGGCGGCAGAACCGCGTTCACGGGAATACACTGTTTGATACCGTTCTTGATTTTCCAGTTTTGTTTTGATATAGGGCGGCAAAGGCATTTGCCCGATGGATTCCAGCACCTCGTAAAAATCCCCCTCATAGGAGAATTTTACCAAGCGATTGCCGCCTTCCAACACGTCCAGCACGTCGGCGATGAGTGCGCCGTCGCCAAACGACAGGCGAAACCCCGGCTTTGCCTTTTTGCCGGGACCTGCCAACACCTCCCACACGTCGTTGCCGTGCGGTGTGAGAAGTAACAGTTCCAAGGGCGAGCCGGTATCCGCGCGGCAACCGTACAAACGGGCAGGCAACACACGGCTGTCGTTCAAAATGAGGCAATCACCGGGACGCAAATAGTCGAGCAAATCGTAAAAATGACGGTCATGCAATGCGCCGTTTTCGCGCTCTATCACCAGCAAACGGGAATGGTCGCGCGGCTCGATCGGCTCTTGTGCAATCAGATTCTCGGGCAAATTGTAGAAAAAATCGTGCGTATTCATAAATTATTTTCGCCGTCCTGAAAAATTTAAAGTGGGGTGTTGACATTACACTCTTATAATGCTACAATGAACAAAGAAAAAAGTCAAGCATATAATTTTGAGTAGAGGCGCGTTTGCGAAAAGTATCTTGTGGGAGACGCCCGGTCGCAGAACACAGGGGAAAGGCGTTGACGCCGAAGGGTCTGTTATGCGGGCAATGCAGGTTCCTGGCTGTACGGTCAATAGCCGTCCGGCTGTCATCGGAAACGGTGGAGTGCTATTCACAAAGCAATGTACTTTGGGGATGTCCGCCGGTTTTCTGTAACCGGCTTTCTTTTTTGTATGCGGACGAACAGTGTGAAAGGATATGATTTGTCATGAAAAAGTATCGTGTAGGTGTCATTGGCGGCACGGGCATGGTCGGTCAGCGCTTTTTGTCGTTGCTCGAAAACCATCCGTGGTTTGAACTGACGGCGATTGCCGCCAGCCCCCGTTCGGCCGGCAAGACCTATGAAGAAGCGGTGGGCAACCGTTGGGTCATGAAAACTCCGTTGCCGGAGAAATATAAGTCCATCGTGGTGGAAGATGCGGCAAACGTGGAAGCGGTCACCGCAAAGGTGGATTTCGTGTTCTGCGCCGTGGATATGCCCAAGGCGGAGATCCGTGCGTTGGAAGAAGCGTATGCCAAAGCGGAATGCCCCGTGGTGTCCAACAACAGCGCGCACCGTTTCACCCCCGACGTGCCGATGGTCATTCCGGAACTCAATGCGGATCATCTGGATGTCATTCCTGCACAGCGTGCGCGTTTGGGTTCCAAGCGCGGTTTCGTGGCGGTGAAATCCAACTGCTCGTTGCAAAGCTACGTGCCGGCTCTGTTTCCGCTGGACAAATTCGGCGTGAAGCGTGCGGCGGTGTGCACCTATCAGGCGATTTCGGGTGCCGGCAAGACGTTTGAGCGTTGGCCCGAAATGGTGGATAACGTGATTCCGTATATCGGCGGCGAGGAAGAGAAGAGCGAGCAAGAGCCGTTGAAGATCTGGGGCAAGGTGGAAAACGGCGAGATCATCCCTGCCAAGACCCCGGCGTTCACCGCACAGTGTTTGCGTGTCCCCGTGAGCGACGGTCACTTTGCCGCGGTGTTTGTGGAGTTTGAAAACAAGCCGTCCAAAGAGGAAATCCTCGACGTGTGGGCGAATTTCAAGGGTCGTGCACAGGAGTTGGAATTGCCCTCCGCTCCCAAGCAGTTCCTGCACTATTTCACCGAGGACAATATGCCCCAGACCAAATTGAATCGCGATTTGGAGGGCGGCATGGCGATCTCGCTCGGCCGTCTGCGCGAGGATACGCAGTACGATTACAAGTTCGTGGGTCTTTCGCACAACACGTTGCGCGGTGCGGCAGGCGGTGCGGTTTTGCTGGCAGAACTGCTCTGCGCCGAAGGGTACATGGACTAATCACTACCTAAGGAGCGTACGATTATGAGCAAAAAAACCATTTTCACCGGTGCCGGTGTGGCGATCGTCACACCGATGAATCCGGACGGAAGTGTCAACTTTGAAAAGTACCGTGAACTGATCGAATGGCAGATTCAAAACGGTACGGATGCCATCATCACCTGCGGCACCACGGGCGAATCCTCCACATTGGATCACGCGGAACACGTGGCGGTTCTGCGCGCGGCGGTGGAGCAGACGGCAGGGCGCGTTCCTGTTATTGCCGGCACGGGCTCGAACGATACCGCTTACGGTATCAAACTGTCGTTGGAAGCCAAAGAGCTGGGTGTGGATGCCCTCTTGTTGGTGACGCCCTATTATAACAAGACGTCCCAGCGCGGTCTTATTGCGCATTACACCGCGATTGCCGATGCGGCGGATCTGCCCATTATTTTGTATAACGTGCCGTCGCGCACGGGTGTGAACATTCAGCCTGCCACGGTGGCAGAACTGGCAAAGCACCCCAACATCGTGGCGGTGAAGGAAGCGAGCGGCAGTTTGAGCGCGGTGGCAGAAATTGCATCGCTGTGCGACATCGACATCTATTCCGGCAACGACGATCAGATCGTGCCGATCTTGTCGCTCGGCGGTAAAGGTGTCATTTCGGTGCTGTCCAACGTGATTCCGCAGGAAACGCACGACATCTGCCAAAAGTGGTTTGACGGCGACGTGGAGGGTAGTCGCAAATTGTTCCTCCATTATCTGGAACTGGCGAATGCGCTGTTTATGGACGTCAACCCCATCTCGGTGAAGGATGCGATGAATTTGATGGGTATGCAGGTGGGCGAATGCCGTCTGCCGCTCATCACCATGGCTGATCCGATGAAGGAGAAATTGGCGGCGGTACTTAAAAAGTACGAACTGATCTGAGAGGAAGAAAAAGAATATGACAAAGCTGCTGCTGTGCGGCTGTAACGGAAAAATGGGTCGCGCCGTCACCGCGTGTGTGGCAGGCCGCTGCGATTGTGAGATCGTGGCCGGCATCGACCTGAACACCGAAAGCCACGCGGGCTATCCCGTGTATGCCAACCCGATGAACTGTATGGCCGAACCGGAAGCGTTGATTGATTTCTCGCATCCCTCGGCGCTGGATAAAACGCTGGAATACGCCAAGGCGCACAATATCCCGGCGGTGCTGGCCACCACGGGCTATTCCGAAGAACAGATTGCCGTGATTCACGAAGCGGCAAAGGAGATTCCCGTGTTCTTCACGGCGAATATGTCGATGGGTGTGAACCTGCTCGCTGAACTTTGCAAAAAGGCGGCGCAGGTGCTGGGTGCGGATTTTGACGTGGAGATCATCGAAAAGCACCACAACCAGAAGATCGATGCCCCTTCGGGCACGGCGCTCATGCTGGCGCACGCGGTGGAGGAAGGGCTCGACTATGAGCCGACTTATGTGTACGACCGTCAGTCGGTGCGCCAAAAGCGCGATCATCACGAGATCGGCTTTTCCGCCATTCGAGGCGGCAACATCGTGGGCGAGCACGAGGTGATGTTTGCAGGGCACGACGAGATCGTGACCTTGACTCATTCCGCCCGTTCCAAAGAGGTGTTTGCCGTGGGTGCGGTGAACGCGGCGTTGTTTATGGTCGGTAAGTCTGCCGGACTGTACACCATGGCCGATTTGGTAAAATGATAAAAAAGTTTCTGTGCATGCGATGCACAGAAACTTTTTTCATTACAGCGTATATTCCTTGTAAATTTCGCCGTCCAAGGTTTTCCACAAAAGGGCGTTGTCCTCGATTGTCATGTATCCGTGCGGCGAATTCTCTTTTGGAATGGAAACCGAGCCGGGATTGACGTAGAGATTGCGGTTTCCAAACGGCTCACACACGGGCACATGGGTGTGTCCGTGCAGCAGAACATCGCCCTCGCACAGCGGCGGTGGAGTTTTGGTGTTGAACACATGTCCGTGGGTGGCATAAATCAGGCGATCGCCCACGGGAATCACCGCGTAATCCGCCAGAATGGGGAAATCCAGCACCATTTGATCCACTTCGGTGTCGCAGTTGCCGCGCACGCACAACAAACGGTTGCGCAACGGGTTGAGCAACGCAATCACCTCTTTGGGTGCATAGTGGGGCGGCAGGTCGTTGCGCGGCCCGTGATACAAAATGTCCCCAAGCAACAAAAGGCGATCCGCCTGTTCCTGTTCAAACGCATTCAGTAATGCGGCGGCATACCCTGCCGCACCGTGAATGTCTGAAGCCACCATCCATTTCATCAAAACCACATCCTTTTCCCATAGAATAGCATAGTTTTTCCTAAATTGCAATTCCCTTGAAAAGAAAATTGAAATATGGTATAGTGATCTTACCTTCCTCTGACGAGGGAGATGACGGAGTAATTTATCGGCAAGGAGGTGTCGCCGTGCAAAAAACAATAGCGGTGGTGCAGTGCGCCTTGTCGGCGGCACTGCTTGCGGTGTGTGCGTGGATCACGGTGCCTGCCGCTGTTCCGTTCACCTTGCAAACCTTGGGGGTATATCTCGTCTTGTTGCTGTTTGGCGGACGGCGCGGCTGTGTCACGGTGGCGGTGTATCTGTTGCTCGGCGCGGTGGGGTTACCCGTATTCCACGGCGGCACAGGCGGTCTTTCGGTGCTGTGCGGCGTTACGGGCGGCTACTTGTGGGGCTTTTTGCTTGCGGCGGGTACGTATCTGTTAAGTCGGATCGTAGCCATGTCGTTCTGTGA
>JAZNTC010000067.1:0-4110 GCA_045591605.1 Acutalibacteraceae bacterium
AATCCTTGTTTTAGGCGAATAATCCCTATGAGAACGCCCCGTTACCTGCCGCTTTTTGCTTGGGTCATATGATTATTCTTCGTCACTCTTATATTCCGCAATCACCTTTTGTGCCACGTGAGCAGGCGCTTCTTCATAGCGCTCAAAGGTGGAGGCGAAACGACCGCGTCCTTGGGTCATGGAACGCAAGGTGGTGGAGAAATCGGACATTTCCGCCATCGGCACTTCCGCTTCCACGCAGGTGACGTTCGGTTCGTCCGCCGAGGGGTGCATGCCGAGCACGCGACCGCGACGCTTGTTGATGTCGCCCATCACGTCACCGGTGTAATCGCCGGGAACAAACACTTTCACCGCACCGATCGGCTCAAGCAGAACGGGAGATGCCTGCGGAATACCGGCTTTGTATGCCAGCGAAGCCGCCGTTTTGAACGCCATTTCCGAAGAATCCACCGGGTGATACGAACCGTCCACCAACGTGGCTTTCAAGCCGACCATCGGGAAACCGGCCAACACGCCCTTCTTCGCGCTGTCGATCAAGCCCTTCTCCACAGCCGGGAAGAAGTTCTTGGGAACCGAGCCGCCAAACACCGACTCGGCAAACACCAATTCGTCGCTGTCGCAGGGTTCGAACTCGATCCACACGTCCCCGAACTGACCGTGACCGCCCGACTGTTTCTTGTGGCGGCCTTGCACCTTGACGTTCTTGCGAATGGTCTCGCGATACGGCACGCGCGGCGTCTTCATAGTCATTTCCACACCGAACTTATTCTTCAACTTGGAGGCGATCACATCCAGATGCTGTTCGCCCAAGCCGGAGATGACCTGCTCTTTGGTCTCCTTATTTACTTCGAAGGAAGCGGTGGGATCTTCTTCCACCAGACGGAGCAGACCGGCGGCGATCTTTTCTTCCTCACCCTTCTTCTTGGCTTCGATCGCCATGGACAGACACGGCGCATCAAACGCCACGCCGCGCAACGTCACGGGCTTCGCAGGATCGCACAGCGTATCGCCCGTGTTGGTGGAGGCAAGTTTTGCCACGGCACCAATATCACCGGCCGGCACGCAGTTGGTATCGATCTGCTTTTTGCCGCGAATAAAGAAGAGTTTACCGATCTTTTCGGTAGCTCCCGTGCGCGGATTCAACAAGGTGGAATCCGCCTTCACGCAACCGCTGATAACTTTGAAGTAGAGGAGTTTGCCCACAAACGGGTCAACCACGGTCTTGAACACAATGGCGGCAGTCTGCCCATTTTCGTCCACCGTGAGGTCCACATCGTTGCCGTCGGCATCCGTGCCGTGTTCGCCTGCCACCGATTCTGCCCAAGGTGCCAGCCAAATGAGACCGTTAAGCAACTGATCGATCGCTTCCAGTTCATATGCCGAGCCGCAGAACACGGGTGCGATCTCGCCGCGACGAATACCGCGCGCCAATCCAACGATACGCTCTTCGTTGGTGAATTCTTCACCTGCGAAGTATTTTTCCATCAGCTCTTCGCTGCTTTCCGCCACCGCTTCGTCGATCTCCACGCGCAAACGGGCATACAATTCACCCAGCGGCGGAATCGGCACTTCGGTCGCCTTGCCCTTATCGTAGGCATACGCTTTGTTTTCAATCAGGTTGACGTAGCATTTGACGCGATCGTCCTCCTTATACGGAATCACCATCGGGCAAAGTGCCATACCGTAGGCATCTTTTAAGTCGTGATACACGTTATAGAAATCCGCGTGTTCGTTATCCATAAAGTTGACAAAGAACAACTTGGCAATGCCCTTTTTTGATGCGGCGGCAAACGCCTTTTCCGCACCGACTTCCAAGCCACTCTTACCCGAGATGACGATCAGCGCACTACCGGCCGCACGGATACCTTCGCTGACACCGCCCGAAAAATCGAACAGACCGGGCGTGTCCAAAAGGTTCATCTTCGTGCCTTTCCATTCCACCGGCACCATCGCCATGGAAACCGAACCTTGACGGGCGATCTCTTCCGTATCAAAATCGCAAATGGTGTTGCCTTCATTCACGCGACCCAGTCGATCCGACTGACCCGTCAGATAATATGCCGCCTCCGCGAGGGAGGTTTTACCTGCGTCCGCGTGACCCACCAATGCAATGTTACGAATATTTTTTGCTGAATACTGTTTCAAGAAAAGCGCCCCTTCCGTATGATACTACCGCTTTCACGGTGGATAAAGCAAAAACAGCCAAAATTTTTAAAGCCTTACTTGCCTTTCTGTTGAATTATACCATATATTTTCTACGATTTCAACTAAAATTTTCAAAAAACACAAAAAAGCTCTTATCCGAAAGGGATAAGAGCTTTCTGTTTACTTTTCTGACATAAACCCTGCCGCAATGGCTGTGCATATCGCCCAAAGTGCGGCGTTCAGCACCAAAAACAACGGCGGAATCATCTCGCCCACAAAGACCGAAGCCGAAAGCATCAAGAAGCCAAGACCGCCTGCGATCATCTGCAAAACACCCGTGGCACGAATGCGTTTGTGCAATTTGCGACAGAAGCTGAGGGCAAACCCCAAACCTTCAAACCGCCCGTTCACCGCCAGTAACGCTTCGGCACGCTCATCCTCTTCCAACATCAGGGCATCGCGCACACGACCGGCCGCCGTGTCCAAAATCCGCACGCTTTCCTCTTCCACGCCAAACACATCACGAACCAACCGGCTCGTCACGTTCGGATCGGTGGTGCGCAAGAGCAAGGTCACACCGGCATTGGTCAAACGATGCAACGCTTCTTCAATGCCGGGATCGGCGGTGTAACTTACCACAAACATCGCACACAAATCGCCGCCCGTGGAAAGGTAGACCAGTTGACGTCCGTCTTTGGTATACCGCATTTCGTAGTCACGCGACGGCACATCCACGCCGTGATTTTCGAGCAAACGACGATTGCCGACCAGCACGCGGCGACCGCCAACCCAACCCGAAAGACCCATATCCTGTTCATACAGCAAGGTGTCCACGTCTTGCAACATGTCGGTGCGATTTTCGATCACACGGCGGAACACGCCTGCCATCGAACCACCGGCTTCGATGGATACCGCCGCCGCATCCAAAATAGCTTCATCAATGCGTGCACCCGAAAACGTCTTGATGCCGTGCAGACGAATGGTTTCCGACGGGAAAAGTTCCGCACCGTCGATCAACAACGCATCGGTATTCTTGAAGGTTTCCACCGCTCTCCAGCCGATGAGCATCGCGCCGCGGCGCAAAATGGCACGCGCCGCGCGGCACAGCGGCAGGTTGGCACCGGCCACCGCAAAGGCAGGGGCTGCCGCACACAACGCCGCCGTGAACACACCCACGGCATTCCACCAGTTGGCGGTTTCACCGCCAAACAACAGGTGCGCCATCGCCAACAACAGCGATGCCAAAATGACAATCGGCGCAAACCAGTTGAACAGTGGTTCGTGCCCTTCGTCGTCATATGAATACTCCATAAAGCGAGTCAAAAACATCGTTTTCTTTATGTATGCCACCGCTGGAGTGCCCACCGTGGCAACGTAACGCGCAAGTTGTTCTTGCTGTTTGCCTTCCGGCACAAAGGTGGCGGCATATTTATCCGCCTTGTGCGACACCATGCGGAAGTTGCGACAAATACGCGTGATACGGAACAGACGACCGCACAGCGACAACACAAGTGAGAAACCGGCAACCGCACAATACAGCGTTACCGTTTCACCACTGCTCGTGCCCACTGCCAAGAACTGCAACACCGTGTGAATCGCGGCCGCAAACGCACCGAGTGCCGTCACGGTATCGGCGGTAAAACGCAGACGAATAATGGCACCCACACCATCGGCAATCACGCGGTGCGCCACCAGCATCAAACTGATGAGCAGCACCAGATTGGCACCCAAATAGAAGAAGGGTTCACCACCCATGGTGACGAGCATCAGGCAGAGTAGCAAGAATTCCAAAAAACCGCCCACAAGCAATCCAATGCGCGCACCACGCCGACGGTAGAGCAACTCACCGCGCACGGCGGCTGTTTCGGCATAGCTGTTGTAATCTTCCAGCACCGTACCTTCTTCCGGCTCTTCGTCCGCTCCTTCCGCTTCTGTCGGCTCTTCCGCTTCTCCTTCGGGTTCCTC
>JAZNTC010000068.1:0-17611 GCA_045591605.1 Acutalibacteraceae bacterium
GAAAATGCCGACCGCTTCGGGTTGGCACAACTGCATCAGTTGCGTGGTCGCGTGGGGCGTGGCGAATATGCCTCCACCTGCATCCTGATTTCGGATGCGCAAAACGAGGAAGCGCGCCGCCGCCTGACCGTGATGTGTCAAACCACCGACGGTTTCCGCATTGCGGATGAAGATTTGAAACTGCGCGGTCCGGGCGATTTCTTTGGCAACCGTCAACACGGTTTGCCGCAACTGCACATTGCCGACTTGTGCGGCGATGCGGCATTGCTCGGTGCGGCGCGTACCGCCGCCGCGGCGATCGTGGCGGATGACCCCACCTTATCCCACCCCGAACACCGTGCGCTTGCCGCCGCGGTGGAGCGCCTGTTTTCCCGTGTGGGGGACAATGCGATGAATTGACAAAACGGCTCGATGTTGGAGGAAACTCCAAAAATCGGGCTGTTTTTTTGGCGGCTTTATTAGACCAAACGTATTGATTTTTATGATACACATAAAGCAACTGAAAATGAACGGGGGGAACAACAAGCGGCAATCAAAGAAATTGTGATTTAAGGCATACCGTTTGGCACGCGGGTACATCGGTGACGACGTGTACATCTTCTACGACAACGGCGACATCAAAAAAGCAGAGAAATAAAAACAACGCCTTGACCGCATGGACAAGGCGTTGTTTCTTCGTTTTGTTACACGCGCTTCACAGACAGGGTGACGGTTTCGCCGTTGATATCCCATTCTTTCGTGTAGGCGTCGGCGGCAGGAGCATCGAAGGTGAGCGCATCGGCAAGCACCGCGGCACACAGTTCGTCGGCGGCTTTGACGATTATGTCGGCCATCTCGCCCTCCGCATGCGCGGTCACGGTGATGCGGTCGGTCACCTCAAAGCCGGCTTCCTTACGCATCGTCTGCAACTTGCTGATCAGCTCGCGCACGTGCCCTTCGGCGATCAGCCCCGCCGTCAGGGTGGTATCCAGCGCCACCGTCACACCGTTTTCGGTGAGGGTGAAGAAGCCTTCCTTCTGTTCAGTTTCAATCAGCAGGTCTTCGGGCGTCAGCAGGATGTCTGCGCCGTCGATGACCAGCCCGAGCACACCCTTCGCATCCAGTTCCGCTTTGGCGGCAGAGCCGTCCAGTGTGGTAAGTGCCTCGCGGATCGCGCCGAGCTGTTTGCCATACTTCGGACCGAGCGTTTTCAGTTGCGGCTTGAAACGGTAGGACACAAAACCGGCGGTATCATTCGTGAACTCCACCTCTTTGAGGTTCAGTTCGTCACGGATGATGCCCACACATTCCGCGTTCGGCTCGTGATCCGCCTGCACGTACATTTTGGCAAGCGGCTGACGGTTCTTGCGGTTCGCGCCGTTACGCGCCGCACGGCCCAGCACCACCACCTTCAACACTTCGTCCATATCCGCTTCCAGCGCTTTGTCGATGAGCGCCGTGTCCGCCACGGGGAAGTCGCACAGGTGCACGCTTTCGGGTGCGGTCGGATCAATGGAGCAAACGAGGTTGCGATAAATATCTTCGGTCATGAAGGGGATCATCGGTGCCGCTGTCTTGGCAATGGTGACAAGCGCGGTGTAAAGGGTCATGTACGCATCGATCTTATCCTGTTCCATACCGGGTGCCCAGAAGCGCTCACGACCGCGACGGACATACCAGTTACTCATCTCGTCCACGAAATCCTGCAACACACGGGCGGCTTCGGGAATGCGGTAGTTTGCCAGATTATCGTCCACCTCGGCCACCGTGGTGTTGAGTCGCGAAAGCAACCAACGATCCATCACACCGAGTTCCGCGGTATCCAACGTGTATTTGGTCGCATCGAAATTGTCGATGTTCGCATACAGCACAAAGAACGCATAGGTGTTCCACAAGGTGCCCATGAATTTGCGCTGACCTTCCACCACGGCCTTGTCGTGGAAGCGGTTGGGCAGCCACGGAGCGGAGTTGATGTAGAAATACCAACGGATGGCATCCGCACCGAACTTATCCAGTGCATCGAACGGATCCACCGCGTTGCCCTTGGATTTCGACATCTTCTGCCCGTTTTCGTCCTGCACGTGACCGAGCACGATAACGTTCTTATACGGTGCTTTGTTGAAGATAAGGGTGGAGATGGCAAGCAGGGAATAGAACCAGCCGCGCGTCTGGTCCACCGCTTCGGAGATGAAGTCGGCAGGGAACTGCGCTTCAAACAGATCCTTGTTCTCGAATGGATAGTGATGCTGTGCAAACGGCATCGCACCCGAGTCGAACCAGCAGTCGATCACTTCGGGCACACGGTGCATCTCCTTGCCGCAATGGGGGCAGGGGAAGGTGACCGCGTCGATGAAGGGACGGTGCAGTTCGATCTCTTCGGGACAATCGGGCGCGAGTTCACGCAGTTCGGCAATGCTGCCCACCGCATGGCGGTGTCCGCATTCGCATTCCCAAATGTTTAAAGGAGTGCCCCAATAGCGGTTACGGCTGATGCCCCAATCCTGCACGTTTTCCAGCCAGTCGCCAAAACGCCCCTTGCCAATGCTTTCGGGAATCCAGTTGATAGTGTTGTTGTTGCGAATCAGATCGTCGCGCACGGCGGTCATCTTGATGAACCAGGAATCGCGTGCGTAATAGATCAGCGGTGTGTTGCAACGCCAGCAGTGGGGATACTCGTGCTCAAACACGGGGGCATCCACCAACAAGCCGCGCGTTTCCAGATCGATCAGGATCGGGCGATCCGCCTCTTTGCAGAAAGTGCCTGCCCACGGAGTCTCTTTGGTCATTTCGCCCTTGCCGTCCACCAACTGCACAAACGGCAGATCGTAGTTGCGGCCAACGTTCGCATCGTCCTCGCCAAACGCAGGGGCAATGTGCACCACGCCCGTACCGTCGGTCAGCGTGACGTAGTTGTCGCAGGTGACGTACCAGCACTTCTTGTTCGGGGTGACGAAGTCAAACAGCGGCTCATACGCTTTGTATTCCAGCGCCTTGCCGGGGAAGGATTCCAGCACGGTGTACGGCTCTTTCAGCACGCTGTCCGCCAGCGCCGCCGCCATGTAGTATACCGTGCCGCTTTCCACTTGCAGTTTCACGTATTCGTGTTCGGGATGTACGCACAGCGCCACATTGGAAGGCAAGGTCCACGGTGTGGTTGTCCACGCGAGGATATACGCATCCTCGTCGCGCACCTTGAAACGCACCACCGCGGAACGCTCTTTCAGCGTTTTGTATCCCTGCGCCACTTCGTGGGAGGAGAGCGGCGTGCCGCAACGCGGACAGTAAGGAACAATTTTGAAGCCTTTGTACAAAAGACCTTTGTCGTAGATCTGCTTCAATGCCCACCACTCGGATTCAATGAACTCGTTGTGATAGGTCACGTATGGGTCGTCCATATCCGCCCAGAAGCCGACCGTGCCGGAGAAATCCTCCCACATGCCCTTGTACTTCCAAACGCTTTCCTTACACTTTTGAATAAAGGGTTCCAGACCGTATTCTTCGATCTGCGCCTTGCCGTCCAGCCCCAAGAGTTTTTCCACTTCCAGTTCCACCGGCAGACCGTGGGTGTCCCAACCGGCCTTACGGGGCACCATGCAGCCTTTCATGGTGCGGTAACGCGGAATCATATCCTTGATGACACGGGTGAGCACGTGACCGATGTGCGGCTTGCCGTTCGCCGTCGGGGGACCGTCATAAAACACATACGGTTCGCCCTTGGCACGGGACTCGATGCTCTTTTCAAAAATGCGGTTTTCTTTCCAGAATTTCTCGATTGCTTTCTCACGTTCGACAAATTTCAGGTCGGTTGGTACCTTGTTGTACATCCAAACACCCTCCGTAAAATAAAAATACAGCGTTATCCGCAAAAAGGACGAGCGCTGTTCCTTATTGCTGTGTACAAACATACACGCTTCCCGTAACGGGGAAAACCGTCGCTGCCTACACCGGGGTGAGCACCCGTTCGGAGCGCCGCTCGGGAGGGATCTTCACCCTTCTTGTCACATCGGGCTCACACCGTCCCCGACTCGCTTGGGATTCAATGAAAGGTTACTCGTCTCCGTCGTCGCGTTTACATATATAGATACTATATCACAAGGTGTGCGGAATTGTCAACTGTTTATTGACAAGGAAGTGCGAAGAATGGTATACTAAAAAGCAGAAAACAGCCGAAAGGAACGGATATATATGATAAACGATGTGGCAATCAAACTTCTGCGCGAAGGGGCCACCGCCCCCACCTACGGCTCGGACGAAGCAGCCGGTGCGGATCTGTATGCGTGTTTGGAATCTCCCGTGACAATCGAAGCAGGGGAGACGAAGATGATTCCCACCGGGGTGGCGATGGCGATTCCGCAGGGACTGGTGGGGCTTGTGTATGCACGCAGCGGTCTTGCCACCAAGCGTGGGCTTGCACCTGCCAACAAGGTTGGCGTGATCGACAGCGACTATCGCGGCGAGATCTTTGTGGCGTTGCACAACCACGGGGGCACGGCACAGACGGTGGAACACGGCGAGCGTGTGGCGCAACTGGTGCTCACGCCCTATGTAACGGCGCAGTTCCAAGCGGTGGAATCGCTGGACGATACCGCGCGTGGTGCAGGCGGCTTCGGCTCAACGGGGAAGTGAGGAATACGATGACAGTACGGTATGCCGCGGAAAAAGATATTCCGCGCATCGGTGCGTTGCTTCGCCAGGTGTGCAACGTACATGCGAGTGGGCGTCCCGACTTGTTTCGGGCGGATGCACGCAAATACACCGATGAGCAGTTGAACAACCTGTTGGCGGATGACACCCGTCCCATCTTGGTGGCGACGGATGCGGACGATCGTGTGGTGGGATATGCCTTCTGTGTGATGCAGGAGAGCGGCGCACACCACGCGTTGCAGGATGTGCGCACCTTGTATCTCGACGACCTGTGTGTGGACGAAACCTGCCGCGGACAGCACGTCGGGCGCACGCTGTATGAAGCGGTGCTGTCGCTGGCACGGGAACGCGGATGCTACAACGTGACCTTGCACGTGTGGAACTGTAACACGGCGGCGATGAAGTTTTATGAATCTCTCGGTATGCAATGCCGCCAAATGGAAATGGAAACGATATTGTAAGAAGGAACCCGTCCGCAGACGGCTCCAAAGAAAAAGAGCAAGCCTTTTGGGCTTGCTCTTTTCTTTGGAGCTGATGGTCAGAATCGAACTGACAACCTGTTCATTACGAGTGAACCGCTCTGCCATTGAGCCACATCAGCATATTTTACGGCAACACGGGAATTATAGCAGATAAATCCCCCGCCGTCAAGGGGTGAACGAAAAGTTTTCAGATTTTTTTCAAAATCGCTTGACAGCGCGTGGGAAGTGTGGTATAGTAACAAATGATGTAAAACGAAGAAGAGCGTGCCCGCTCTCACCCGCGGTTTCAACCCTCCGGGTCAATACACCTCGCCCTCACGGAAGTGGGAGTGAATTGTGTCGTATGCGCGGGCAGAGTATCTGTCCGCGTTTTATAATTTACAAATGGAGGTGCTTTGCCATCGCAAGCAAGGAACTGCAGATCAACGAGCAGATTCGCGACGCCGAAGTCCGTGTGATCGGAGAAAACGGTGAACAACTGGGTGTAATGTCCGCACGGGATGCCCAGAAGATCGCGGATGAGCATGATCTGGATCTGGTCAAGATCGCGCCGAATGCCGTTCCCCCCGTCTGCCGTGTCATGGATTACGGCAAGTATCGGTTTGAACAGGCCAAGCGTGAAAAAGAAGCCCGTAAGAATCAGCATGTCACGGAAATCAAGGAAGTCCGCCTCGGTTTGAACACGGATGTGGGGGATTTCAACACCAAGGTGCGCCACGCCATTCGCTTTTTGCAAGACGGCGACCGTGTCAAAGTGTCCATCCGCTTCCGCGGCCGTGAACTCGGTCACCCCGAATTGGGTTTGGAGTCTATGCAGCGTTTCGCCGAGGCTTGTGCCGAAGCCGGAACGGTGGATAAGCCGGCCAAGATGGAAGGTCGTCATATGTTGATGTTTCTTGCCCCCCGCAACGACAAAGTAAGCCGATAGAAATTTAAGGAGGATATAACGATGCCGAAGATCAAAACGCACAGTGGTGCAAAAAAACGCTTTAAGCTCAGCAAGACCGGCAAGGTCATTCGTGGCCACGCCTACAAGTCCCATATCCTGAACAAGAAGACGACCAAACGTAAGAGAAATCTGCGTAAGACCGTGGTGGCCGACGTGACGAATGTCGCCGCCGTCAAGCGCATGATCCCTTACAAATAATCGCGGTTTAGAGAATGGAGGAATAAAGCATGGCTCGTATTAAAGGCGCAATGATGACGCGCAAAAGAAGAAAGAAAGTATTGAAGCTGGCGAAGGGCTACTTCGGTGCCAAGTCCAAGCTGTTCAAGACCGCGAAAGAAGCGGTTATGAAATCCGGTCAGTATGCTTACATCGGTCGCCGACTGAAGAAGCGTGACTTCCGTCGTTTGTGGATCACCCGTATCTCCGCTGCGGCGAAGATGAACGGCATGAACTACTCCACCTTCATGAACGGTTTGAAGAAGGCGGAAATCAGCCTGAACCGCAAGATGCTCGCCGAATTGGCGGTGTCGGATGCGGCGGCATTCACCGCTCTGGCGGAAAAGGCCAAAGCGGCTCTGCAATAAAAAGATAGAAGTGCGCCCGTTGAACTTTCGACGGGCGCTTCTTTTCGGAAAGGAGCGGTGACGAATGGTGATTTCCAGCCGCGATAACGATATGGTGCGCCGTTTACGTCGCTTGCAAACCGATGGGAAACTGCGCCGAAAAGAGGGTGCATTTGTCATCGAGGGCGCACGCTTGTGTGAAGATGCGGCACGTTCGGGTGTGACGGTTGAAACCGCGCTCATCACCGCCCGTGCACGGGAACGGTACCCCGAACAGGTGGCGGCGGTCACGGCGGTGGCGGCGCACGTTTTTGAGGTGACCGATGCGGTGGCGGAGTCGCTTTCCGACACCGAAACCGCACAAGGTGTAATTTGTCTGTGCAAAGCACTTGACAATCGCAAAATGTTGGATACAATAGATAGTAGTATATTATCTACCTTTAATAAGAGAAAATGGTTGGCACTTGAAGATGTGCGCGACCCCGGCAACATTGGCACGGTTATTCGCACCGCCGAAGCACTCGGCATCGATGGGTTGATCCTTTCTTCGGGCTGCTGTGATGTGTACAGCCCGAAGGTGTTGCGCGGCAGTATGGGTGGGGTGTTTCGCCTGCCGCTGTGGGAAACGGCGGATATGCCAAACGGTCTCATCCGTTTGCGTGAGGCAGGGGTCATAAGTTACGCCTGTGTGCCGAGTGCCGATGCCCTTTCGGTGGTGGAAGCACCGCTGGCGGCAGGATGCGTTTGCGTGATCGGCAACGAAGCAAACGGGTTGACCGAAGCCGCCATCACGGCGTGTGACCACCGATTGACCATTCCCATGGCAGGTCGTGCCGAATCGCTCAATGCGGCGGTGGCGGCCTCGCTGGTGATGTGGGAAATGAGTAGGAGAGAGTACATTGGATAGCCGTCTTTACTGGATTTGGTTACAGCAGGCGTTGGGCTACGGCAGCGGACACGTGAACACGCTGTTGCGCACGTTTTCCTCTCCCGAAGAGGTGTTTGCCGCCGAGAAAAAGGCGCTTGCTGCTTGCGGATTACCGCCCCTTACGGTGAAACGGCTGTGTGACAAATCCATGGATACGGCACGTGAGATTTTGCGCCGCACGGTGATGAGCGGCGATTGGTTGCTCACACCGGCCGATGAAGCGTATCCCTCGCTGTTGCGCGGCATTTACGCACCGCCAACGGTGTTATACGGACGCGGTGCGGTGCCCACGTTTTCCGCTTGCCCTGCCGTGGCGGTGGTGGGCACACGTTCGCTCACACGGTACGGTTACGACGTCACCGCCATGATCGCCGCAGGGCTTGCCCACGGCGGTGCGCTGGTGATCAGCGGCGGTGCCGAAGGCGGCGATGCGGTGGCAACGTCGGCGGCATTGGATGTGGGCGGTAAGGTCGTGACGGTGCAGGCATGCGGATTGGATGTGAACTATCCGGCGGCGAACGAACCGCTTCGTCGCCGCACCTTGCAACAGGGCGGCACGTTGCTCACCGAATATCCTTACGGCGTGAAGGTGGCCAAAGGCACCTTTCACGTGCGCAACCGCTTGATCAGCGGCATGGCACACGGTGTCTGTGTGACCGAAGCCCCGTCCTCCAGCGGCACGCTGATCACCGCCACCTTTGCCCGTGAGCAAGGACGCGATGTGTTTGCGGTGCCGGGTGCCGTGAATGCGCCAAACAGCGCAGGCGGTAACAACCTGATTCAAAGCGGCGCGAAACTGGTGCGCAGCGCAGAGGAGATCTTGGAGGAATACCGTCCGCTGTTTCCGACGCTTTCGACACCCGTATCAAAAACCATGTCGTTGAAAGAGAAAACAAAACCCGAAAAGCGGTTATCGGTGGCGGCACCGCCCATGGCATTCCCCATGAGTGAAACGGCCGCCGCGGTGCTTAAAGTGTTGGGGGTCGATCCTCTTCCGGTGGATGAGATCGCCGTGAAAGCAGAACTTACCGTTAGTCAGACATTAGCGGCTTTGACCGAACTGGAAATGCTCGGTTCTGCCGTTGCCGAGGCAGGTCAACAGTACCGCCGCGGATAAACGCGTAAAAAACGAAAAAAGAAAGGTCATGAATTATGGCAACATTGGTTATTATGGAGTCTCCCGCCAAAGCAAAAACGGTGCAGAAATATCTCGGGCAGGGATACCACGTGGTCGCATCGGTCGGTCACATTCGCGATCTGCCCAAGACCTTGCTGGGTGTGGATATTGAACACGGGTTTCGTCCGCGCTACGTGGATATTCCCGGCAAATCCTCGCTGATCCGTCAGTTGAAGGGTATGGCGGCCCAGAGCGATCGCGTGATTCTGGCAACCGACCCTGACCGCGAAGGAGAAGCCATTTCGTGGCATTTGGCGCAGGTGTTGGGTGTGGACACGGCAAAGTGCAGTCGCGTGACCTTTAACGAGATTACCAAAACGGGTGTGGCGCAGGGGATGAAGAATCCGCGCAGTCTGGATATGAACATGGTCAATGCCCAGCAAGCGCGCCGCATTTTGGATCGCATTGTGGGTTACAAGATCAGCCCGTTCTTGTGGAAGAAGATTCGCGCCGGTCTGTCGGCAGGGCGTGTGCAGTCCGCCACGGTGAATCTGGTGGTGGAGCGCGAGGAAGCCATCCGCGCCTTTGTGAGTGAGGAATATTGGACGATTGATGCCAACCTTGCGGCCGCCAAAGGCAAGGCGTTCCCTGCCAAACTGTACAGCATTGGTCGCAGTAAGGCGAAATTGACAAATAAAGCGCAGGCGGATGCGGTGCTCGAGGAATTGAAGGGCGTGCCCTTCACCGTGCAGACGGTGAAGCGCGGCACCCGTCAGTTGACCCCCACGCCGCCGTTCATTACCTCCACCATGCAGCAGGAAGCCAGCCGTAAACTTGGCTTTGCCGCACGCCGCACCATGAAAACGGCGCAGGAGTTGTATGAAGGCGTGGAAGTGACAGATCAGGGCGCAGTCGGTTTGATCACCTATATGCGTACCGACTCGCTGCGCATTTCAGAAGATGCCCGTCGTGAAGGCACGGAATTCATCCGCAACCGTTACGGTGCACAGTATCTGCCCGATAAGGCGCGTGTGTTCAAAACCAAGAACACCGCGCAGGATGCGCACGAAGCCATCCGTCCCACCATGCCGTCGCTCACTCCCGATGAGGTGAAGGATTCTCTCACCGCCGATCAATACAAACTCTACAAACTTATTTGGGAGCGGTTTATCGCGAGTTTGATGGCGAACTGTGTGCAAGATACCTGCCAACTCGATATTGCGGCAGGGCGTTGCCTGTTCAAAGCCAGCGGCTACACCGTGGCGTTCGACGGCTACACCGTGCTGTATGAAGAGGGCAAGGATGAAAACGAGGACGAGGACAATGCCGCCCTGCCGCCGCTGGCGGAAGGGGATACCCTCACGGTGAAGAAGATCAAAGGCAACCAGCACTTCACCCAACCGCCTGCACGCTACACCGAAGCCACGCTGATCAAAACGATGGAGGAAAACGGCATCGGTCGTCCCTCCACCTTCGCCACCACCGTGGGCACCATTCTGGCGCGTGAATATGTGGAGCGTGAAGGCAAATCGCTGAAACCCACGCCGCTGGGCGAGATTACCACAGGTCTGATGCGTGAGAAGTTCCCCGAAGTGGTGGACGTGGAATTCACCGCCAATATGGAACTGGAACTGGACGAAGTGGAAACCGGTAAAAACGATTGGGTCTCCACGCTGGACACCTTCTATCAGGGCTTTGCCAAAACGCTGGCGGCGGCCGAAGAAGCGCTGAACGGCGAAAAACTCAAAGTGCCCGATGTGGAAAGTGACGTGGTGTGTGATCGTTGCGGTCGCAAAATGGTGGTGAAATCCGGCCGTTACGGCAAGTTCCTTGCGTGCCCCGGCTATCCCGATTGCAAAAACACCAAACGCATCGTGGAAGAAACGGGTGCGCTGTGTCCCCGTTGCGGCGGCGTGATTGTTGCCAAGCGTTCTCAGCGCGGTCGTAAGTTCTACGGTTGCTCCAACTATCCGAAATGCGATTTCGTGGTGTGGAACGAACCTGCCGCCGAGAAGTGTCCGCGTTGTGACCGCACGTTGTTTAAGAAAAAAGACAAGAACGGAGAATCCCTCTTTTGTCTGACCGAAGGTTGCGGATACACCGCCGCCTCGCAGAAGGAGAATACGTAATTATGTCGATAACCGTGATTGGAGCCGGATTGGCCGGGTGTGAGGCTGCGTGGGCAATCGCCCGCGCAGGCATCCCCGTGATCCTCAAAGAGATGAAGCCGCGCCGCTTCACCCCTGCGCACAAAAGCGCCGCCTTTGCCGAATTGGTGTGTTCCAATTCACTCAAAGCCGCGCGCCTTGAAAGTGCGGCAGGTATGCTCAAAGAGGAGATGCGGCGGCTCGGTTCGCTGTGCATGGAGGTGGCGGCCACCTGTGCCGTGCCGGCAGGGGGTGCGTTGGCGGTGGATCGCGAAGCATTTTCCGCCGGCGTGACTGCACGCATCAAAGCACATCCGCTCATCACGGTGGTGGAAGAGGAGTGCACCGCCCTTCCCACCGAAGGAATCACCGTAATCGCCACCGGTCCGCTCACGTCGGATGCGTTGGCCGCCGCCCTTAAAGAGGAGTGCGGCGCAGGGTTGAGTTTTTACGATGCCGCCGCCCCCATTGTGGCGGTGGACAGTTTGGACGAAGAGCATCTGTTTCGCGCTTCGCGGTATGACCGTGAGGAGAGTGGGGAAGGGGATTACCTCAACTGCCCCTTGAACAAAGCGGAATACGAAGCGTTTCACGCGGCACTCATCACGGCAGAGACCGCCCCGTTGCACGCGTTTGAACAAGATCTCACGGTGTACGAAGGGTGCATGCCGATCGAAGTGTTGGCGCGCCGCGGACAGGATGCCATCCGTTTTGGCCCGATGAAACCCGTGGGTCTGCGTGATCCGCGCACAGGTCACCGTCCGTGGGCGGTGTTACAACTGCGTGCGGAAAATGCGGAAGGCACCATGGTGAATTTGGTCGGATTCCAAACCAACCTGAAATTCGGTGAACAAAAACGGGTGTTCGGGATGATCCCGGCATTGAAGAATGCCGAGTTTTTGCGGTACGGTGTGATGCACCGCAACACCTTTTTGAATTCTCCCACCTTGCTCACGGCAGGATTTCGTTCGCGCCGTGTACCGCACCTGTTCTTTGCAGGACAACTCACGGGGGTGGAAGGATACATGGAATCCGCCGCGTCGGGCATTGTGGCAGGCATCAACGCCGCCCGTGCGGCAAGGGGGAAGGACGAGTTGATTATGCCGACCGATACCATGATCGGTGCGCTGGCAGGATATATCAGCAACCCCGACAACGAAAAGCACTTCCAACCGATGGGTGCGAATTTTGGAGTGATTCCTCCGCTTGCGGAGCATATTCGGGATAAACGGGAACGCTATGCCGCCTTGTCGGCACGCGGACTGGCACATTTGGATGACGTGATAGGGAGGATAAACTAATGCATATTGTATTGGACGCATTCGGCGGCGATAACGCACCGCTGGCCCCGATTCAGGGTGCGGCGTTGGCAACCGCCGACGGTATGCAGATCACACTGGTCGGCAACGAAGAGATCATTCGCCGCGTGGCGGCAGAGAACAAGGTGTCGCTCGACGGCATTGACATCGTGCACACCGAAGACGTGATCGCGATGGAGGACGAGCCGCGCTCGATTTTGAAAGCACACAAGGAAAGCTCCATGGCGGTTGGTCTGCGTTTGGTGGCAGACGGTCACGGCGATGCCTTCGTCAGCGCCGGCAGTACGGGCGCGCTCATTATGGGTGCCACCTTCTTTGTCAAACGCATCAAAGGGGTGCCGCGTGCGGCGATTGCCACCTTGATCCCCACCGCGTCGGGTAAGCCGAGTTTGTTGCTCGATTCGGGTGCCAATGCAGATTGCCGCCCCGAAATGTTGTGCCAGTTTGCACAGATGGGCAGTGTGTATATGACCCGTGTGATGGGTGACGGCAAACCGGCCACCGTGGGTCTTGTGAACATCGGCACCGAGGAATGCAAAGGTGGCGAATTGCAACAAGAAGCATATCGCTTGATTAAAGAAAGCGGTGTCAACTTTGTGGGCAACGTGGAATCGCGCGAAGTGCCGTTTGGTGCGGCAGACGTGCTGGTGACCGATGGATTTACGGGCAACATCCTTCTGAAAGCCATTGAAGGCACGGCAGGGATGCTGATGAAAGAGATCAAAGCGATGTTTATGAGTAATCTGCTCACCAAAATCGCGGCATTGCTTGTGAAATCCAAGATCGGTGTGCTCAAAGGCCGTATGTCCACCAGCGAACACGGCGGTGCGCCCGTCCTTGGCGTGTGCCGTCCCGTGATCAAAGCGCACGGCAATTCCAATGCGGCGGCGATTCGCAGTGCTTGCCGCATTGCAGGTGAGTTTGCCTCTACCGGCGTGATTGAAGCCATTGCCGCTTGTGCAAAGGAGAGCCAAGACGATGAGTGAACGGGATCTGACACCGTTGCAGGAAGCCCTCGGCTACCGCTTTCGGGATGAGTCGTTGCTTCGCCGTGCACTCACCCATTCGTCCTATGCAAACGAGGGTGGTCGTCACTTGCAAAGCAACGAGCGGCTGGAATTTTTGGGCGATTCGGTGCTGGGGCTCACCGCCGCCGTGCACCTGTTCCAAAAGGAAAAAGGACCCGAAGGGGAACTGACCAAACTGCGTGCCGCCGTGGTGTGTGAAAAAGCGCTGTTTTCCTATGCCAAGGAAATCGGGCTCGGGCAATGGCTGTTGCTCGGTCGGGGTGAAGCGCAAAACGGCGGTGCCGAGCGCCCGTCCATCGTGGCGGATGCGTTTGAGGCGGTTACCGCGGCAATCTATTTGGACGGCGGTATGGAGCCTGCCCGCGATTTCCTGCTCCCGTTTTTGGAAAAGGAAGCGGGCAATCAACGCCGCGCCCATTTCAAAGACTACAAAACGCAGTTGCAGGAAATTGTGCAACAAAACCCCGGGGAGGTCATCTCCTATGTGTTGACGGGGGAAAGCGGACCGGATCACAACAAACAGTTCACGATGGAAGTGCATCTGAACTCCAACGTGATCGGCGAGGGACGCGGACGCAGTAAGAAGGATGCGGAGCAAAAGGCCGCCCGTGAAGCACTGCGTTTGATGGGATATGACGATTGATGAGAGGATACGGAACATACTATGGTATTGAAAGCTCTGGAAATACACGGATTTAAGTCCTTTCCCGACCGCACGGTGCTGTCGTTCGGTCAGGGAATCACGGCGGTCGTGGGTCCCAACGGAAGCGGAAAATCCAATATCAGCGATGCCATCCGTTGGGTGTTGGGCGAACAGTCCAACAAGAGCCTGCGCGGCTCAAAAATGGAGGACGTCATTTTCAGCGGCACCGAAGAACGGCGTGCCGTCGGCTTTGCCGAAGTGTCGTTGATTATTGATAACAGCACCCGTATTTTGGATTTTGACAGCGACGATGTGAAGGTCACCCGTCGGTATTATCGTTCGGGCGACAGCGAATATATGCTGAACAACGCCACCGTGCGCTTGCGCGATATTCAGCTGTTGTTTATGGATACGGGTCTTGGTCGCGATGGCTACTCCATCGTCGGGCAGGGGCGTATCGGTGACATCGTGGCTTCGAAATCCGAAGAACGCCGCGAGATTTTTGAAGAAGCGGCCGGTATTGCGAAATACCGTTACCGCAAAAACGAGGCGGAACGCCGCTTGAACGCGACGGAAGATAACCTGCTTCGCCTGCGCGATATTCTGAAAGAACTGGAAGAGCGCGTGGGCCCGCTGGCGGAACAATCCGAAAAGGCCAAAGCATTTTTGGAATTGTCGGAGGAAAAGAAAGGGCTTGAAATCGGTCTTTGGCTCTATCAAATCGACCGTTCGCGCGACGTGCTGCGTAACCTGCAATCCAAGTTGGAACTGGCACGCACGCAGTATGACGCGGCAGACGATGAGATTGAACGCTTGGAAAAGCAGATGGAAGAGATCGCCCGTGAAGCACAGCAGATCGCGGTGCAGATGGATGAGATCCGCCGTGCCGCCGCCGCCTTGGAAGAGGAAGCGGTGCGCTGTGACGGCGAAGCCGCCGTGTTGCGCAACGATATTTTCCACCGCAACGAAACCATCGAGCGTGTGCGCGAGGATATTCGCAAATCCGAAGAGGGGCTCACCCAGATCGACGAAGAGGTGGCGCGCCACACGGCGGCCATCACCGAAGAACAGCAGAAGATTGAAACCGCCCGTGCCGAGAGTTTGGAACTGTCCGAAAAGATGGAAGCACTTTCGCGCAGCAGCGAAGAAGTGACGGGACAGATGGAATCCCTCACCGCCGAAGCGGCGGCATTGGCATTGGCGTTGTCGGATACCCGTGTGAAGAAAGCATCGGGCGAAACCTCGCTTTCCGAAATCGCGATGCGTTTGTCGCAACTCACCGTGGGGGCCACCCTGCGTAACGCACAGGCGACCGAGGCAGAGGAAGAACGTGCGACCTGTGAAAAGGACCGCAACGAACTGGAAGAGAAACTCACCTCGCTGCGCAATTCCCAGCAAGGGTATCTTCTCCGTTTGAAATCGCGGCAGGAGAAATCGCAAAAATTGAAGGAAGAAGCCGATCGTTTAACGCTGGATGCCGAAGCGGCGGAGCGCCGTGTGAACCTGCTCAAAGAGATGGAACGGAATCTGGAAGGCTTTTCCGACAGCGTGAAAACGGTGGTGAAGCAGGCAGAACGCGGTATGTTGCGCGGCTTGCACGGGCCTGTGTCGCGGTTGATTCACGCACAGCGCGAATATGCGTTGGCGGTGGAAACTGCGCTGGGCGGTGCCACGCAAAACGTGATCTGCGACCGTGAAGAGGATGCCAAACGCGCCATTGCCTATTTGAAGGAGAACCGCGCAGGTCGTGTCACCTTCCTGCCGATCTCCTCCATGAAAGGCACGTTGCTGGAAGAAAAAGGTCTTGCCGATGAGGAAGGCTTTATCGGCTTGGCAAGCGAACTTGTCACCTGTGACAAGACATACGAAGAGATCGCACGCAGTCTGCTCGGGCGCATCGGCGTGGTGGAGGATATTGACCGTGCGGTAGAGATCGCGCGTAAATATAAGTACCGTTTCCGTTTGGTGACGTTGGACGGTCAGGTCGTCAATGCCGGCGGTTCAATGACGGGCGGTTCGTCGGTGCGCGGTGCCGGATTGCTGTCTCGCCGTGCCGAGATTGAACAGTTGCAAAAGAAAGCGGAAAAGCAGACTGCCGCCGCCGAAGAGGCGCGTTGCAAAGCCGAAACCGCGTTGCAGGAAACCGCTTCGGTGGAAGCGGAAGTCAGCGGCTTGAATGCCGAGATCGCCGTGGCAGGCGAGGATGCCATCCGTTTGGACGGCGAACTGCGCCGCTTGACCGAACTGGCGGAAAACAGCCGCCGTGAAGCACGTGCCGCCGCAGACGAGATCGAGCAGTTGAATGCGCGTGCGGAGGAATTCCGTGCGGCGATGGCCGAGGCAGACACTTCTGCCGAGGATATTGTGAAAAAGCAGGCAGCGTTGGAAGCCAAAATCAGCGAAGCCGGCGGTGATCGCCAGCAGTTGGCGGACGAGCGCGAAGCGCTTGCCACCCGCATCGGCGACGTGAAACTGGCGGTGCTGGCGCACCATAAGGAGATTGAAGCGCACGAAGCGGCGATCAACGACCTGCGTGCCCGTGAAGCGGATTCGGCAGGCTATCGCACCGCGCTGGAAGCGCAGATCGCCGATATCGAGCGGCAGAACGCCGAAACCGAACAGGAGATCGAAACCATGACCGCGCGTGCCGCCTCGTTGCGTGAGCAGGCAGGCGCCGGCAGTGTGGAGATTACCGCATTGATGCAACGCCGTGACGAAGGAGAACAACAGCAGACCGCGGCGCGCCGTCTCTCGCGCGAAAAGAGTGAAGAACGCGAAAAGGCAGGCCGTGAAGTTGCCCGTTTGGAAGAGCGCGTGGAAACCGCCTCGCACGAAGCGGAGGACATCGTGCGCAAACTGTACGATGAATACGAACTCACCCGTGCGGAAGCAGAATTGGAAGCGCCGCGCATTGAAGAGCCCGGCAAAGCAGGGCGCCGTTTGGGCGAACTGAAATCCAAGATCCGTGCACTCGGCAGTGTCAACGTGGCGGCAATCGAGGAATACAAAGAAGTCAGCGAACGTTACAACTTCCTGTCCGAGCAGGTGCAGGACGTGGAAGTGTCCAAGAGTGAATTGCTCAAATTGATCGGCGATCTCACCACCCAAATGCGCGACATTTTTGTGGAGCGTTTCCGCCAGATCAACCAGAACTTCGGCGAAACCTTCACCGAACTGTTCGGCGGCGGTCAGGCGAAACTGGAATTGGCCGATCCGAATGACATTTTACACTCCGGCATCGAAATGCACGTGCAACCGCCCGGCAAAAAGATCCTCAACCTGGATTCCCTTTCGGGCGGCGAAAAGGCGTTGGTGGCCATCGCATTGCTGTTTGCCATTTTGCACGTCACTCCCTCGCCCTTCTGCGTGCTGGATGAGATCGAAGCCGCATTGGACGACGTGAACGTGGAACGCTACGCCTCCTATCTGCGCCGTATGTGCGACAAAACACAATTCATCGTCATCACCCACCGCCGCGGCTCCATGGAAGAAGCCGACGTGCTGTACGGTGTGACGATGCAGGAAAAGGGTGTGTCCAAACTGCTCGAACTGCGCGCCAGCGAAGTGGAGCAGAAACTGGGCATCTCGTTGCAACAGCAATAAGTATTGGCGAGCATGTTAACAATGGATGAGCGAAAATCCACCTTCCCAAAACGGAGTTCGGGTTTGACTGCTTAAGCAGAGGAGACCCATCCGAACACGCCTAAAACGGCATAATTTCGATGCTTTTCGGCTTGTTGTCGGTGGCAGGCGACAGCCTCGCCACCTTCGCCGCACCGAAAATCAGACGAAATTCCACTCGTTTTAGGTCG
>JAZNTC010000069.1:0-2219 GCA_045591605.1 Acutalibacteraceae bacterium
CCATCACCGACGGTCAGATCTTCTTGGAAACCGAGTTGTTCCACGCCGGCATCATGCCTGCAATCAACCCCGGCATCTCGGTCAGCCGCGTGGGCGGTGCCGCCCAGTTGAAGGCGATGAAGAAAGTGTCGGGCGAATTGAAACTGCTCTATTCGCAATATCGCGAGTTGCAGTCCTTTGCGCAGTTCGGCAGCGATCTGGATGCCGATACCAAAGCACGTTTGGCACTGGGCGAACGCATTGTGGAGGTGCTCAAACAAAACCGCAACAGTCCCGTGGAAGTGGGTTGTCAGGTGGCGATCGTATACGCCGCCGTCAACGGCTATCTCGATGCGGTGGCGGTGAGCGATGTGCCGGCTTACGAAGCGCGTTTGTATGACAAACTGCACGCCGAGCAACCCACGTTGCTTACTCGCTTTGCGGAAGGTTACTTTGACGAAAGCGATGTGGAAACTCTCAAACAGACCTTGCAGGAAATGGCGAGGTGATATAGGTGGGAGCAGATATTAAATCGCTGCGCACCCGCATTAAAAGTGTGGATTCCACCCTGCATTTGACCAAAGCAATGGGGTTGGTGGCATCCTCCAAAATGCGCCGTGCGAACGAAGGGATGAATCGCGGACGGCAATACGCCGAAGCGGTGACCCGTGCGGTATCCTTGCTCACCGCCTGCGACGAATGTCGGCGCAGTCCGTATATGCAGGTGCGTGACGAAGGGCGCACCCGCCTGATTGTGATCGCGGGCGACCGCGGATTGGCGGGTGGGTATAACGCCAACGTGTTCCGCACAGTGCGTGATCTGCCGCACGAATCCGTGTTGCCCATCGGCAAACGGGCGTGTGACCGTTACGGCGGCATGGTGAACTCTTCGGAAGATTTCACCTATGCCGAAGCGCACGGCATGGCCGAAGCGTTGTGTGATGCATTTGCCGCCGGAGAATACGATCGTTTGGGCATCGTGTCCACGCGTTACGTATCCATTATGGTGCAAGAGCCGATCGTACAATGGGTTCTCCCCTTGTCCCCCACCGAACAGACGGATGGGGTTGGCGTGGTGTTTGAGCCGAACGAAACGCAGCTGCTTAACGCCGCCGTTCCCACCTATGTGGCAGGTGTTTTGATGGCGGCCGTGCGTGAAAGCTTTGCTTGCGAAGTTGCGGCACGCCGCACGGCGATGGATTCAGCAGGTAAAAACGCGCAGGAAATGATCGACGATTTGCAGTTGCAATACAACCGCGCACGCCAAGGCGCGATCACGCAAGAGATCACCGAAATCGTTGCCGGCAGCGGCAGTTAGGAGTGAATACAGTGGCTAATACAGAATACGGACGCGTATCGCAGGTCATGGGACCTGTTGTGGACGTCCGTTTTGAAGAAGGGCATCTGCCCGCCATTTATAACGCATTGACCGTTCCCAACGGAGATAAGACTTTGACGGTGGAAGTGGCACAACACATCGGCGACAACGTCGCACGATGCATTGCCATGGCATCCACCGACGGTTTGCGCCGCGGCGCACCCGTGACCGATACGGGCAAAGCCATCAGCGTGCCTGTGGGACGTGAAACGCTCGGCCGTATCTTCAACGTGCTCGGCGATGCAGTGGATAACGGCGAAGAGGTGAAATCTGAGGAACGTTGGAACATTCATCGTCCCGCCCCCTCGTATGACGAACTCGCCACCTCGACCGAGATTTTGGAAACCGGTATCAAAGTCATTGACTTGATCTGTCCCTATTCCAAGGGCGGTAAGATCGGTCTGTTCGGCGGTGCGGGTGTCGGCAAAACCGTGTTGATCATGGAGTTGATCAACAACATCGCCAAACAACACGGCGGTTTGTCGGTATTCACCGGCGTGGGCGAACGCACCCGTGAAGGTAATGACCTTTACAACGAAATGAAGCAATCGGGCGTGTTGTCCAACACGGCGTTGGTATACGGCCAGATGAACGAACCGCCCGGGGCGCGTATGCGCGTGGGTTTGTCCGGTTTGACGATGGCGGAATATTTCCGTGACACCGAAGGACAGGACGTGCTTTTGTTCATCGACAACATCTTCCGCTTTACACAGGCCGGTTCGGAAGTGTCGGCACTGCTTGGGCGTATGCCCTCGGCGGGGGGCTATCAGCCCACGCTGGCAACCGAAATGGGTGCGTTGCAAGAGCGCATCACCTCCACCAAACGTGGTTCGATCACCTCGGTGCAGGCGGGATACGTCCC
>JAZNTC010000070.1:0-8517 GCA_045591605.1 Acutalibacteraceae bacterium
ATCACCGCGCAAGCGGACGGTTGCATTGCCATTATTGCGGTCACACGCAAGCGGCGGTGCGCCAATGCCCCACCTGCGGATCGGATAAGATCCGTTACGCAGGGCTCGGCACACAGCGGCTGGAAGATGAGATTCACGAGCAGTTCCCCGAAGCCACCGTGTTGCGCATGGATGCCGACACCACCATGTCGCGCTTTGCGTATGAACAGCGGTTTGGCGAATTTGCCGAAGGGAAATACGACATTATGATCGGCACCCAGATGGTGGCGAAAGGGCTCGATTTTCCGCGTGTCGGTTTGGTGGGGGTGCTGTCGGCCGACCAAGCGATGTACGGCGGCGATTACCGCAGTTTTGAAACGGCGTTCTCGCTGCTCACGCAGGTGATCGGACGGGCAGGGCGCCGCGAGGAAACGGGGCGTGCGATCATACAGACCTACACCCCCGAAAGTTATGTGATCGACTTGGCATCCAAGCAGGATTATCTCGGTTTTTATGAAACCGAGATTGAAGCACGCCGTATGATGCATTATCCGCCGTATTCCAATCTTTGCGTGTTCGTCCTTTCGGGTGTGCGTGAGGATGAGGTGAAAGCGGCAATGCATGCGTTTTTGCAGATGCTTCATGCGGCGGTAACCGGTCCCTTTGCCGGTATGCCCGTCATCGTGTTGGATCCGTCTCCGGCCTTCGTGGTGAAAGCCTCGGGACGGTATCGGTACAAATTGATTATGAAAGCAAACAACACCAAAGCCTTGCGCGATATGATCGGCGAATTGCTGATCACCTTTTCGCGCAAACGGGAAAACAAAAACATCCAGTTATCGGTGGATATTGATCCCGTGGCGATGGTTTAACATCTTCTTTCGAAGGAGGAAACGTTGTGGCATTACGTAACATAGTAAAAGAAGGCGATCCCACCCTCGCCAAAGTGTGCCGTCCCGTGACGGAGTTTGACGAACGGTTGTGGCAGTTGCTTGACGATATGGCGGACACGCTGAAAAAAGCCGACGGCGTGGGCTTGGCGGCTCCGCAGGTTGGCGTGCTGCGCCGCGTGTTCATTATGGATTTCGGCAACGGTGTGACCGAAGCGATCAACCCCGAAATTGTGGAACGCAAGGGGTTACAGGAAGAGCAGGAAGGCTGTTTGTCCTGCCCCGGAGAATACGGCATTACCCGTCGTCCCAAAAAGGTGAAACTGAAAGCGCAGGACCGCTTCGGTAAATGGTTTTACATGAACGGGGAAGATTTGGTGGCACGGTGTATGTGCCATGAGAATGACCATCTGGACGGTGTGCTGTTCAAAGAACACGTGATCCGTATGCTGGAGGTATAAGATTGAAAGTTGTGTTTATGGGCACCCCCGATTTTGCGGTGCCTTGCTTGGAACGGCTGTTCACCGAAGGACACGAAGTGTCCTTGGTGGTGACCCGAGCAGACCAACCCAAAGGGCGCGGCCACAAAATGACGCCTCCTCCTGTAAAGGAATGTGCCTTGTCACACGGCGTGCCTGTGTTGCAACCCACCACCTTGAAAGATGACGAGGTGTACGATCGCCTGAAGGCGGAGAATGCCGACGTGTTCGTGGTGGTGGCATACGGTCGCCTGCTGCCGCAGCGCGTGCTGGATCTGCCACGTTACGGGTGTGTGAACATCCACGCTTCGTTGCTCCCGAAATATCGCGGTGCAGCTCCCATTCAATGGGCGGTGTTAAACGGCGAAACGGAATCGGGTGTCACCTCCATGTTGATGGATGCCGGGTTGGACACGGGGGATATGCTGTTGTCGGCTAAGGTTGCCATCACGCCCGATATGACGGGTGGCGAACTGCACGATGCGTTGTCGGTGTTGGGGTCGGATGTGTTGGCACAAACGCTGACCGCCTTGTCCGAAGGCACACTCACCCCCGAAAAGCAAGGGGAAACCACCACGGCGTATGCCGCGATGCTGGACAAATCGCTTTGCCCGCTGGATTTCACCAAAACGGCACAGACGTTGCACAATCAGGTGCGCGGATTGAATCCGTGGCCGTCCGCACACTGTCGGTGTGAGGGAAAGATCCTGAAAGTGCACAAAACAGCGGTGGGGGAAGCGGTATCCGCGCCCATCGGAACGATTGTAAAGCTTGATCCCTTGACGGTTGCCTGCGGTGAAAACAGTTCGTTGATGTTTCTTGAAATTCAAGCAGAAGGGTCCAAACGTATGGCGGTTGCCGATTTCTTGCGCGGTCATGCGCTGGCGGTCGGCACGGTGTTGGAGTAAAGGAGACAATCTATGTTTATGTTTTTCGATCCCTACTACTTGCTGTTGGTTGTGCCGGCATTGCTGTTGTCGTTGGTGGCGCAAATCAAAGTGAAGACCACCTTTTCGAAATACAGCAAAGTGTCCGCCCGTATGACGGGTGCGGATGCGGCGCGTTCTATTATGCGGGAAGAGGGGATTGCCGTTCCCGTGGAAGCCACGCGCGGTCAGTTGACCGATCATTTTGATCCGCGCACCAACGTGATCCGCTTGTCCGAACCGGTGTGTAACGTGGCATCGGTGGCGGCGGTCGGTGTAGCGGCTCACGAAACGGGGCACGCATTGCAACATGCCGAAGGATACGGCCCGATGAAATTGCGTCATTCCATTGTTTCGGTTACGCAGTTTGCCTCCGGCGCCGCTTTTTGGCTGTTTGCCATCGGCTTGGTGATTGCGGCATATTCCAACAACTTCACGGTTGCTTATCTCGGCCTGTTCGGTTTCTTTATTATGTTTTTCTTTCAACTTGTCACCCTGCCTGTGGAATTCAATGCCAGCCGCCGCGCGGTGAAGGCACTGGAAGCACAAGGGATGCTTTCGGACGAGGAGCTGAAGGGTGTGCGCAAGGTGCTTTCTGCCGCGGCGCTCACCTATGTGGCGGCCATGCTGGTGGCACTCGGTCAGTTCTTGCGGTTGCTTATCATTCTCGGCAACCGTCGCCGCCATTGATATGACCGCACGGGAAACGGCGGTTCGCCTTTTGAACGACGTCCGACGGGAAGGAAGTTATTCCAACATCCTGTTGGAAAATACTTTGACGGATTCTGCATTGTCTGCGCCCGACAAAGCGCTTGTCACTCATCTGGTATACGGCGTGATCGAACGTCGTATCACGCTCGACTGGTGTCTGGCGGCTTGTGCGGATAAACCGCTCAAAAAGTTGCATCCTTTTGTGATGGATACGTTACGGGTCGCGGCATATCAGATTCTGTATATGGAGCGTATTCCCACCTCGGCGGCGGTGAACGAAGCGGTGAAAGCCGTGAAGAAAAAGCAACCGTATGCCGCAGGACTTGTGAATGCATTGTTGCGCAATCTTGCACGGCGAAAGGATACGTTGTTCAACGATCTTCCGTCAGGAGATCACGGATTGTCGGTGACATACTCTTGCCCCGAATCACTCATCGCATTTTGGCGCGAGGCATATGGTGAGGAGATGCTCCACACCTTATTGCAAGGGGTCAACGGTGCGCCGCCGTCCTACGTTCGCATCAATACGCTTGCCACCGATACCGACACCTTTGCGGCAACGTTGCGCGAAGCAAGCGTGGCATTTAGTGAAGAAACAGACCTTCCCGCGTGCTTGCGTGTGACGGAAACGGCGGCACTCAAAGCAATGGGGGGTGCGGTGCAAACGCAGTATTATCTCCAAGACAAAGCCTCGCAGTACGCCGTGCACGCACTCGGTGCACAGCCGGGCGAACGGGTGGCGGACGTGTGTGCCGCACCCGGCGGCAAGACGTTCACGGCGGCACAGTATATGCAAAATTGTGGCGAGATCGCGGCAAGCGATTTGTACGAAGCCAAATGCGACGTGATCCGCACCCGTGCCGCACGGTTGGGGATCGACATTGTGAAGGTCACGTGCCGTGATGCGGCAACACCGCCGCCCGATGAGGCGTGCGGCAGGTTTGACCGTGTGATCTGCGATGCGCCGTGTTCGGGGTACGGTGTGATACGCCGCAAACCCGAAATTCGATACAAAGATCCTGCTTCGTGTGCCGATCTGCCGCCGCTGCAACAGCAGATTTTGAGCGAAGCGGCGAAACTCACAAAGGTGGGAGGCGTGTTGCAGTATTCTACCTGCACCTTAAATCCCGATGAAAACCGTGGCGTGGCAGACTGGTTTTTGAAAACCCATCCGCAGTTTGCGCCGCGTGCGCTTTCGGGTGTGCCCGAAAGTGTGCTGGGTGAGCCCGATTGGTGCCGCACGTTGATCCCTGCCGTTCACGAAACCGACGGCTTCTTCATAGCCGCATTTACCCGTACATCTGTTACAGAATAAGAGGTGACATCCCGCTTTGTTCGACATCAAATCCATGCCCCGTGAAGAATTGAAAAAGGTCGTGACAGCGGCGGGATTCCCTGCATTTCGCGCCGCCCAAGTGGCGAGTTGGCTGGATCGCGGCGTGACCGATTTTGAACGTATGACCAACCTGCCTGCCGATTTGAAGGCATGGCTCACGGCAGAATGTTGTATTCCGGCGGTGACGATTGAACGTCGCTTGGTATCGCAAAAAGATGAAACAGTGAAATACCTGTTCCGTTTGGCAGACGGCGAAACGGTGGAATCGGTGCTGATGCACTATCACCACGGATGGTCGCAATGTCTGTCCACACAGGTCGGGTGCCGTATGGGATGCACGTTTTGCGCCACGGGTATGGGCGGTTTGATACGCAATCTGTCGGCGGCGGAAATGATGGCGCAGATCGAAGCGGCACAAGCCGATCGCGGCGTGCGTGTGTCCTCTGTTGTATTGATGGGTATGGGCGAACCGCTGGATAATTACGATAATGTCCTTCGTTTCTTGCGTATGCTCTCCGAGCCGGACGGTGTACATATCGGAATGCGCCACGTATCATTATCCACCTGCGGTGTGGTGGATGGTATTCGCCGCTTGATGGAAGAGGACCTGCAATTGACCTTGTCGGTGTCGCTTCACGCACCGAATAATGAGATTCGTTCACGCACCATGCCAATCAATAAACGGTGGCCGGTGGAAGAACTGCTTGACACGTGCCGCACCTATGCCGAAACCACGGGACGTCGCATTTCGTTTGAATATGCCATGATCGACGGCGTAAACGACAGCGATGCATGTGCCGAAGAACTGGCAAAACGCCTGCGCGGCATGCTGTGCCACGTGAACTTGATTCCCGTGAACGAAGTGGAAGGCAAAACCCAAAAACGAAGCAAAACGGAACGTATTAAAGCGTTCTCTGCCATATTGGCCGCCCGTGGGATTCCCGTTACGGTGCGGCGTACGTTAGGATCAGACATCAACGCCTCTTGTGGGCAACTCCGCCGTGCGGCGGATCAACAATCAAACGAAAGGAGGGATCTCTGATGCGCGTTTACGGACGGACCGACGTGGGACGTGTACGCGAAAGCAATCAAGATGCATTTGTATGCGGCGTGCTGTCGGACACCACGCTGTTTGCCGTGGTTTGTGACGGTATGGGCGGTGCGCGTGGCGGCAACATTGCCAGTGCCATCGCCGCCAAAGTCGTTGCGGAACGGCTGGTGGAAAACTACCGCGACAGTATGACACTCGATTCCATACACAACATATTGGAATCCGCTGTGTCGGCTGCCAATGCAGAAATCTACGACACCGCATTGGAAGATCCCACTTTACAGGGGATGGGCACCACGATGGTGGTGGCGGTGGTATGCAACGATCAAGTCTGTGTGGCGCACGTGGGAGACAGCCGTGCATACAGCTTAACTCGTAAGGATCGCCGCATTGAACAGATCACCACCGATCACTCGGTGGTGCAAGAGATGATCGAAAGCGGAAAATTGACCCCTGCGCAAGCAAAAAATCATCCGCGCAAGCACTTCATTACACGCGCGCTGGGGGTGGAAGCCACAGTGGAATGTGATTTCACCACATTCCCGTATCCGGAAAACGGGATGCTGTTGCTCTGTACCGACGGTCTTACTAACATGGTAGACACGGATGAGATAAATATCATAGCGTATTCCTCCGGTAAAGATGAGATCGCCGATCGTCTGATCGCCGCCGCCAATATGAGCGGTGGAAGCGACAATATTACGGTCGCAGTTATCTTGCCGGATTCAACAAGAAAGGATGGCGGACATGGATAAGTACATCGGAAAACGGCTGGACGGTCGTTATGAGATCAAAGAGATCATCGGCGTGGGCGGTATGGCATACGTATACAAAGCCTACGACAACATTGACGACCGTGTAGTGGCGGTTAAGATTTTGAAAGAGGAATATCTCGCGAACGAGGAATTCACGCGTCGTTTCAAAAACGAGTCCAAGGCGATCGCCATCCTTTCACATCCCAACATTGTACGTGTGTACGACGTGAGTTTTGGCGAAAAACTACAGTATATCGTGATGGAATACATCGACGGCATTACCCTGAAGGAATATATCGACCAGAAGAAGGTGTTGCCGTGGAAGGAGTCGGTTCATTTCACGGTGCAGGTGTTGCGCGCCTTGCAACACGCGCACGACAAAGGTATTGTTCACCGCGACATTAAGCCGCAAAACATTATGTTGTTGTCCGACGGCACGATCAAGGTGACGGACTTTGGTATCGCACAATTCTCGCGCAACGAGATCCGCACCGACAGCGAGCGTGCGATCGGTTCGGTGCATTACATCAGTCCCGAACAGGCGAGCGGTGCGATCACCGATGAAAAAGCCGACATCTATTCGCTCGGTGTGATGCTGTATGAGATGTTGACGGGCAAATTGCCGTTTGAAGCGGACAACGCCGTTTCGGTGGCAATCATGCAGATGCAATCCACTCCTGCGATGCCGCGCGAGGTGAACCCTTCCATCCCCGAAGGCTTGGAAGAGATCACCATGAAGGCAATGCAGAAGGATCCGTCTAAGCGGTATCAGTCAGCGGCCGAGATGCTCTACGATATCGACGAATTCAAGCGCAACCCCAGTATTCACTTTGAATATAAGTACGTCTTTGTGGATGAAACGCCCACGCGCTTTGTGGAAACAATCGCCAAAGTGCGTGAAACGGAAAAGCCGGTTGTGCAGGAGGATGAGGAAGAAGAGGAAGTGGTGCGTCGCCGTTTCCCGATTCTGCCGATTCTGGCGGCGATCACGGCGGCGTTGGTGCTGATTGCCATTTTTGGCTTGGCATTTCAGTTGTTTGGCGGCATTTTGAGCGGCGATGGCAACAAAGATGATGATCTGCTCAAAACTCCCAACCTGATCGGTAAGAAGTTCGTTGACGAAGAGAGTTTCCGCACGGAATATCCGGAACTGGCGACCATCAACATTCAAGTGTCGTATCAATACGATGACGAACACGAAGCGGATGCCATCATTGAAACCGATCCCAAAGCCAAAGCAACGCTGGAAGATGGCGACACGTTAAAACTCACCATCAGCCGCGGTCCGAATCTGGTAGAAGTCCCGGAAGTGTTTGGCGAAAACATCAACAAACACGATTTTGAAAGCCGTTTGGAAAGTCTTGGTTTCAAGGTGAAACTGGAAAAGATGCCCAGCAAACAGGAAATCGACACGGTGGTGTTGACCCAACCGTCCTATCCCGACAAGATCCCGTACGGCAGCACGGTGACGGTGTATTACAGCGACGGTTCGGGCGCGGAAGAAACGACCAAACGGATCCCGAACTTGGATTATATGACCGAAGAAGAAGCGCGCGCGGCACTGGAAGCAGAAGGCTTTGTTGTGGGCAACGTGATGCAAAAGAACCACCCCGAATACGAAGCGGGTCGTGTGCTTGAGCAAACACCTGCCGCCGGCACCGAACTGCCCGTCGGCACGGTGGTGAATTTTGGGGTGTCGAGCGGTCTGCGCGACGTCACGATCAATCTTCCCTTGCCGGAGGAAAACGGTCTGGTTTCGCTGGAAGTGTATATCAACTCTTTTGCACGCCCTGAACTGAACACCAGCGTGCTGGTTTCGCCGGGCAAAACAAGCCACGATTTCCTCTTCCAAGAGCAGACGGAAAGTTATATCGTAACCTTCCGCATTAAGAGCGAAACGATGGCGGCGTATGAGATCTATGCCAGCTACACGGTGGATGCCAAGACTGGTACGGTCACGCAGGATGTGTTTTATCCCTTGACCACGACAACAACTACTACCGGCACGACTTTGCCGGATGACATCACCACCCCCACGGAAGACGCGATGGGCGGTGTGGATTCCGATACTACCACTACCACTACCGCGACCGCGACCGCGACCACGACGACTTCTGCGTGGTAACGGATATGGATCAAATGAACGGATTGGTATTAAAAGGCGTTGGCGGTCTGTACACGGTGTTGGCGGAGGAACGCGAGGTGGAATGCCGCGCGTGCGGTCGCTTTCGCCGTGAGCATATCACCCCCTTGGCAGGTGATCGCGTGAGCGTGGAGTTTCAAGAGGACGGTACCGGTTTTTTAACCGAGATCCTGCCGCGGCGCAATGCATTGGTGCGTCCGCCCGTGGCCAATTTGGATCTGCTCGTGATCGTGGCCTCTGTGGCACA
>JAZNTC010000071.1:0-12527 GCA_045591605.1 Acutalibacteraceae bacterium
ACAGACAACTCCTTGGCTCACAGAACGACATGGCTACGATCCGACTTGATTATCAAACAGAAGATTTTGCGGTGCTGTTGGGTGGCTATGTTGACGGGAATCGATTCGTGCCGGTTCGCTTTGGTATCAAACGCGGTAAAGACGGACACAACACGCTGTATGTAGTAGTCAGTGCGGATGCTATCGACATATCGGATGTGGAGAGCAACAAAAAAGAAGTTGAGGTCCTAAAAACACCAGCGCTTGCCATGATGGCCCGGGATGATGCTTCTCGCTCAACTTCTACTGTTAGTATATACCGTGTCATAGAAAATGTCAACAGCAAAAATGTGGGATTACTTAACCCTACAATGCAAAGGCGATTGTGCATTTTAAGTTGGTATTGAAAAAAACATATATTTATGTTATACTATAAACGAATATGCCAAGTGGATTGTGTGGGAGGGGTCATACGGTGAATCTGCTTATTGTTTCGCAGCATTTTTATCCGGATAATTTCCGCATTAACGATATTACCAAAGCGTTGGTGGAACAAGGGCATCGGGTGACGGTGTTGACTTCTTGCCCCGATTACGCGACAGGGCGCGTGCCTGCCGATTGCAAAGGCCGCGCCAACCGCGACGTGATGTGGGAAGGGGTGCGTGTGATCCGCACATTTTCGGTTGAGCGGCGGCACGGGGTGCTGTTTCGCGCACTCAACTACGTGTCGTTTTGCCTGTCCTCCACGTGGAAAGCGCGCCGCTTAAAAGAACCGTTTGACGCGGTGATGTGTTATCAGACCTCTCCCGTGTTGATGGCAAATGCCGCGCGGGCGCATGCCAAAAAACGGCACGTTCCCTTTTTGCTCTACTGCCTCGACCTGTGGCCCGAATCGCTCAAAGCGTGGCACGTGGGGGAGGGGAATCCGCTGTTTAAGTTGATGCACCGCTATTCGCGAAACATGTATAACGATGCCGATCTGGTGGCGGTGACCTCCAAGCCGTTTATGGAATATCTCGGAACGGTGAACGATGTGCCTGCCGAGAAAATGCGGTATTTGCCGCAACACGCCGAACCGCTGGCACTTGCGGACAAGGCGGCAGGGGACACGACGGTGTTTGCCTTCGGCGGCAACATCGGCAGCGTGCAAAACGTGGAATGCATCCTGCACGCGGTGGCGCATCTGCGTGAGGAGAACGGCTTTTCGGTGGAGATTTACGGCGACGGCAGTGAACTGCCAAACTGCAAAGCACTGGCGGCCACGTTGCAGGTGGAAGACAAAGTCACCTTCTTCGGACGGGTGGATTGGCAGACGTTGAAAGCAAACTACGAACGTGCGGATGCCTTTTTGCTCACCTTAAAATCGGAGGGCATCATCGGGCAGACCGTCCCTGCCAAGTTGCAGGAATATATGTCGGGCGCACGTCCCGTGATCGCCGCCATCGGCGGTGCGGCGGCGGATGTGATCCGCGAGGCCGACTGCGGTCTGGTGGCGGCGGCAAACGACAGCGAAGGCTTGGCGGCGGCGATGCGAGAGTTTATGCACAACCGCGCGGCATACACCGCGATGGGGCAAAACGGACAAGCATATTTCAACGCACATTTTACAAAAGCGACGTTTATTGAAACGTTGGAACGGTATTTCGACGAGATTACGTAATGGTGGGTGACGGCATGAAGGTGTTCCAGATCAACTCCACGTGCGGTTACGGCAGTACGGGACGTATTGCGGTGGATATTCAGCGCGAAGTGGAGCGTGAAGGCGGCGAAGGTATGATTGCCTACGGGCGCTACACCGCGCCCGACGGCGTGAACACGTATAAGATCACGTCGGAATGGGGTGTGCGGTTGCACGGGGTGCTCTCTCGTTTGACCGACCGCCACGGCATGTATTCGCGCCGTGCCACGCGCCGTTTGGTGCAGGTGATGCGCGCATACGACCCCGACATTGTGCATCTGCATAACGTGCACGGGTATTATCTGCACGTCCCCACGCTGTTTCGGTATTTGAAAGAGAGCGGCAAACCCGTGGTGTGGACGTTGCACGATTGCTGGACCTTCACCGGGCATTGTGCACACTTTGATTTCCACGGGTGTGACCGTTGGCTCACGGGATGTCACCATTGTCCGCAAAAGGATCAGTATCCCGTGAGTGTGCTGGCGGATGCATCCAAACGCAACTATGCACAGAAAAAGGCGCTGTTCACGGCGGTGGAGAACATGACCTTCGTGACCCCTTCGCGCTGGCTGGCGGAATTTGTGAAACGGTCCTTTTTCAAGGACTATCCCGTCCGTGTGATCCACAACGGGATCGATCTTCACAAGTTCAAACCCACCGACGGGGATTTCCGCCGGCGGTACGGTGTGGGCGACAAACAGATTATTTTGGGCGTTGCCAGCGTGTGGACCGATCGCAAGGGCCTGGATGATTTTATGAAATTGCAACCGCTTCTGCGCCCGGATCAGCAGATCGTGTTGGTGGGGCTGACCGATGCACAACTGGCGGCGTTGCCCGAAGGGATCATCGGCATCAAGCGCACCAACAGCGTGGAAGAATTGGCCGAGATCTACACCGCGGCGGACGTGTTTTTCAACCCGACCTACGAGGAGAATTACCCCACCACCAATCTGGAAGCCATTTCCTGCGGCACCCCCGTGGTGACCTATCGCACGGGCGGCAGTCCCGAAAGCGTGGAGGAAGGCAACGGTTTTGCGGTGGAACAAGGGGATCTGGCGGCGGCTGTGGCGGCGTTTGACCATGTGAACGGCTGTGCTGTGGATATGCACGAGGCGTTTGACGCGTCACGGCGTTTTAAGGAGTACGTGGCGTTGTACCAAGAACTGTTGAAGGGGCGGGACAAACATGGAGAATTTTGACTATTTGCCAAAATTGCACGCGTGTCAACTGCGTATTGCCGAAGAGATCAAGCGTGTGTGCGAAGCACACGGCATTCGCTATTTTATGATCGCCGGCACGTTGCTCGGCGCGGTGCGGCACGGCGGCGTGATCCCGTGGGATGACGATATGGATATCGGCATGTTGCGCGAGGACTATGAACGGTTCTTGCAGGTGGCAGCCACTGCGTTGGACGAGCGGTTCTTCTTGCAGACCACCGCGACCGATCCGCATTACGGATTGCCGTTTGCAAAGGTGCTCTTGTGCGACACCGCGTTGATCGAAGCAAACGGCGGAAGCGATGCCCGTCACGGGATCTTTGTGGACGTGTTCCCGTTTGACGTGTCGCCCGAGGACGAAGCGGCGGCGCGCCGTCACGATAAGCGCACCTATTTTTACAAACGGCTGTTGCTTGCCAAGCGGAACTACCGTGTGTGCAACAAAGGGGAATACGTGAAGAGGGCGGTGTATTCCCTGCTTTCGGTGTTGGCGGCGTTTTGGCGCGGCGACAAACTGTGTGCCAAGTTGGATGCCGAGATCACACGGTATAACAAGGAAACCTCCCGAAAAATCGTGAACATCGGTGGTGCCTACGGATATAAAAAAGAGACCATTCTGCGTGAATGGGTGGAGGACACGGTGGATCTGCCGTTTGACAGCAGTGCCCTTGCCGCCCCCGCGCAATACAAAGCATATCTCGAAGCGTTTTACGGCGATTATATGACACCGCCGCCCGAGGATAAGCGATACAACCGTCACAGCGTGACGAAACTGGATTTCGGAGAATATTAAAGGAGTGCAATGACATGAAAAAGGTGATTACTTACGGTACGTTCGATCTGTTGCATTACGGACATATCAATCTGCTCAAACGCGCAAAGGAGCAGGGGGATTATCTGATCGTGGCGTTATCCACCGATGAGTTCAACTGGGATTGCAAGCAAAAAAAGTGCTATTTCGCCTATGAAGAGCGCAAAAAACTGTTGGAAGCGGTGCGGTACGTCGATCTCGTGATCCCGGAGGAAAGCTGGGAGCAGAAAGTGTCCGACGTGCAGGAATTCCGTGTGGACACCTTCGTGATGGGGGACGACTGGGAAGGCAAATTCGACTTTCTCAAAGAGTACTGCGACGTGGTGTATCTGCCGCGCACACCCGAAATCTCCACCACACAAATCAAAAAGGATCTGGGCAAATAAGTATGAAACGCGTATTGATCTTTGCGCCAACCGCCCCTGCCAGCGGTATCACGCAATATATTTTGAATATGCTCGGCGCATTCGATACCGATGAGGTGCGGTTTGACATTTTGTCTTTTCGCAATCACCGTTTGAAGGCGTGGTGTGAGGCACACGGCACGGAGTATTTTGAATTTGATCTGTCGCCGTATAAACAGCGGCGTGCGTATATGACGTATTTGAAGAACGTCTTTGCACGGGAATATGACGTGATCCATTATCATCTCTCCTCGCTTTTGGAACTCGCCATCTTGCGCCTTGGCGTGCGAAAAGGGCGACGGATCGTGGTGCATTCCCACAACACCTTCACCGACGTGCCTTCCAAGTTGCGACAGGTGGTGTTTGGCACGCTTCACAAGTTGTTGCGCGGCTATGCTTGCCGTTACAGCGACGTGAAGTGCGGCTGTTCCGCGGCGGCGGCGCGGTGGATGTTCGGTCGCGCGGCACGTGACGCGGTGGTGATGAACAATGCCATCGACACGGACAAATTTGCCTATAATGAAGCGTATCGCGCCGAACTGCACGTGCGATACCATGCCGAGGGAAAACGGGTGATCGGACATATCGGTCGCTTTTCGGCGCAGAAGAATCAGCCGTTTTTGTTGGAATCCTTTGCCGCCTTGTGCCAAACCGATCCCACGGCGGTACTGTGGTTGATCGGCAACGGCGAGTTGTGGAATGCCTCCAAACAAAAAGCGGAGGAACTGAGGATCGCCGACCGCGTGACGTTCATCGATTTTCAGGAGGATATTTACAAATACTATTCCGCGTTTGATCTGTTCGTGTTGCCCTCTTTGTTTGAAGGGTTGCCCATCACCATGGTAGAGGCGCAGGCGAACGGGCTTACACTTCTCGTGAGTGATGCCATCACGGCAGAAAGCGACCTTACGGGGCGCGTGGAGTTTTATCCGCTGTCCGAAGGTGCCGCCGCGTGGGGGGCGCGTATGGCAGTGGAATTGCAGGATACCGCCCGCGCCGATACGGCGAAGCAACTGGCGGATAAAGGGTTTTCGCTTAAAGGACAAGCCGCGGCACTGTATGCGCTGTATTTTGAATGAAAGGGGAAAAAGACGTGCTGAAAAAAGTAGCCGATACGGTGTTCAACGTGTTTTACTATAAAGTCGCGTTGATGGTGCTTCTGATCCCTACGTTGTTGGTCTATTGCGTGACCTATGACTACAAGGTGCTCTCGATCATGATGTACTGGGGTGCGTTGATTTGTGCGTACGACCTCGTTTGGCGGCGCAATTTTATCAAGGCACGCGGTATGGTGTGGTTGCTCGGTTTCTTGGCGGTGTTTTTGCTGACGGTATATCTGAACTTTTGGCGCGGCTTTGCGCTGAACGTCACCAGTTGGATCTATACCGCGCTGGCACTGTTTATGTTGTATCCCGACGGCACGATGAAAGACCGCCCCACGGTGCTCAAAGAGTTGTCGGTTATCAATACGGTATTTGTCGGTATGACCGCCGTTTTGTCCACCGTGTCGCTCGGGATGTTCGTGACGCTGTATAGTGAGCGTATTCCCTATGGCGATCAAAACTACGCCATAGGCTGGGTGGAAAACCGCCTGTTCGGCGTGTATTCCAACACGGGATACATGATCAGCGCCATCGGGTTGGCACTGATTGCGGTGCAATTCGTGGTGCTGAAAGCCAAAAACGGCAAGGTAAAATGGTATTGGATCGCCTTTTTGGCATACACCGCCGTGGTGAATTTTTGCTCGATGTGCATGGAAAATGCCATGGGTGCGTTTCTTTCGCTGGGTGCGTTCGTGGCCATTGCGGTGTTCTTTTTGTTGCTTCGTTTTCTGCGTCAAAAGGGATGGCGCACGGTGGCGGTGCACGCCACGGCTATCGTGGCAGCGGTGCTGTCGGTGGTGGTGCTGTTCGGCGGCATTTACGGCGCACGGGCGGCGCTCAAATACCTGCCCGGGGTGTATCAATCGTTGGGCGGCACGCTGCACGTGACCGCTCCCGACTCGACGGAAGAGGAACCGTCGGCATCCGATGGGAAAGCTCCGTCGGCGGACGATACACAAACGCCGCCCGAAACGGAGGATCCCTCTGCCGATAAAGGGGACACATCCGCGCCCGAGACACCGTCGGTGCAGGAAGGCGTGAATATCGACCGTGAAAAAGGCGAGGAGTACGGGTTCTTCACGGGGCGTCCCGTGATCTGGAAGTTCGGATGGGAAGAGTTTTTAAAGAAGCCCCTGTTCGGTCACGGCCCGCAATCCCACCGCAACGTGTACATTGTGGATAACTATTTGCGGCACTTCCACAACCTGATCATCCACACGATGGTCAGTGTGGGCACGGTGGGCTCGGTGTGCATCTTCGCGTTTCTCGGCGCGGCGGCGGTGTATCTGCTGAAAAAACTGTTCCGCCACGCACGGGAAGGGGCGCAGGGCTACGCCGTGGAAGTGATGGCGATGGCGGTGCTGGGTATGCTGCTTTTGAACAGTATGTCAGAGGTGACCATTCTCTTCATCGCGCGGTTTGCCATGTTCATTTTCTGGATTTATCTCGGCTATGCGGTGGCGTTGCTGGGTGACGGGGAAGAAACACGCGGTATGCGCTTTTTGAAAACGGTGAGCGACAAACTCGCCCTGAAAAAGAGACGGTTATGAGAAGTAAAAAGGTATTGATCAATTCGCTGTTTGGCATGGCAGGGTATGCCTTGCTGATGATCTCGAATTTCATCACCCGTTCGGTGTTCGTGAGTCAACTGGGACTCGGCATGGCAGGGGTGGACACCACCTTCAAAAACTTTTTGCAGGTGCTGTCTTTGGCGGAACTCGGGCTCAGCACCGGTCTGCTTTACAAACTCTATAAGCCGATCGAGGAACGGGATAACCGTGCCATCAAACAGATCTTGAATTTTTATAAGCAAGCCTACAAAGTGATCGCCTCTGTTTTTATGGGCGGTGCGGTGGTGTTGGCGGTTGCGGTGAACTTCTTTGTGGAAGATACGGGCAAATCGCCGCTGTACATTGCGGTGTTGTTTTTGTTGTATGCAGGCGACACGGTGGCATCCTATTTGTTTGCCAACCGCAAGGCATTGATCGTGGCGGACCAGAACAACTACATCGTCAACCGTAACGATGCGTTCATTTCGCTGATCACCCTAATCAGCCAGGTGTCGCTTCTCTACTTGACACGCAGTTTCATCGTGTATGCCACGGTGAAGATCGTCTGCCGTCTGATCGGTGCCTTGCTGATCGGCCGCAAGTTCAAACGAATGTACCCGATCATCGCGGCGGATCGCTCGCGTGAGAGCATCACGGGGGACGAAAAACGTTCGCTGATCAAGAATATGAGTGCGATGCTGTGCCACCGTGTGGGCGGTGTCAGCGTGACGGCGACCGGCTCGGCGATCATTTCCAAATTTTTGGGCACGGTGGCGGCGGGGGTGTACGGCAACTACACCATCATCACCACCGCGTTGTCGCAACTCGCGGTGCAGGTGTTCAACGGTATCACCGCCAGTTTTGGTAACATCATCACGGTGGAAAGCCGTGAAACGATCTATAAGCGGTTCAATCTGCTGTATTTCTTCAATTATCTGATTTTCAGTTTCTTCACGGTATCGGTCGGTGTGATCGTGCAACCCTTTATGCGGCTATGGATGAACAATGCTCCCGGCAGCCTGTTGCCCGACCGCACGGTGGTGTTGCTCCTGTGCTATTTTTACGTCTATGGCATTCGTCGTGTGGTGCTGATGGCGAAGGACAGCGCCGGGTTATATCGCCAGGACCAATGGTTTGCGGTGGGGGAAGCGATCCTCAACATCGTAATGTCGGTTTTGCTGGTGTGGCGCACGCGCTCCATCGACGGCATTATTCTCGCCAACCTGCTTTCCATGCTCATTGTGCCGCTGTGGACACAGCCGTATCTTGTGTATAAACACGTGTTGCAGCACCGCGTGATTGCCTATTACGTGCGGTACGTGCTGTATTTTGCCATGACGGCAGGGTTGTTTTTGCTCACCGCGTTTTTGGCGGATACGGTAATGGGATTCGTGCGTGTGTACACCGAACACCTGTTGGTGGAACTCGCGGTGCGCGCCCTGCTTTGTGCGGCGGTGCCGAATCTTTTGAATTTGCTTGTGTTTTTCCGCACGGCGGAAATGCGCGATATGTGTGCCCTCTTCCGCGGGGTGCTGGGACGTGGGAAATGAATGAAACAAGAGAAAAAGTATGAGTTTGAATTGTTGCCCGTGGAAACAGCGCGGACTGTGGCTGTTTGCGCCGTTGCTGCGATTGGTTGTTTGGCTCATAATATATAAGGAAAAACAAGGAAAGAAGACTATGAATTGGATATGGGATTTTCTGACAAATCCGCTCTTGATCACGGCGGTCAGCTCGTGGGCAATCGCGCAGGTGATAAAAGTGATCATCCACGCCATAATTTATAAAAAAGTGGATATCGGCCGACTGTTTGGTGACGGCGGTATGCCAAGCGGTCATTCGGCCACGGTGGTGTCGCTTGCTCTCATCAGCGGCTTAATCTATGGGTTGGCATCGTTTGAATTTGCTGTCACCACCATATTGGCCATCATCGTATGCCACGATGCCACGGGTGTGCGGCAGGAAACGGGCAAACAGGCGGTGGTGATCAACGACTTGGTGCGTGCCTTTGAGGCGTTGACGACCGACGATCTGGCGGAAGTGAAACTGAAAGAATTTGTGGGACATACCCCCGTACAGGTGTTAGCCGGTGCCTTGCTTGGCGTGCTCAATGCGGTTGGGATGTACTTCCTGTTGGTATAAGGAAAAATGCCTGAAAGGTGCATAATGCACTTGTCAAAAGTGCCTAACATCGGTCGATAACGGTTTCCTGAAAAGTTGAAAACCACAAGAAAAGGCTATTGACAATTTGGCAAGTGTGTGTTATCATAGTGGCGTTAAGGTGGGGTGCGTTGCGAGGCATCCCTGTTACTTACAAAATCTTTAAGGAGAGTGTAGATAATGAAAAAGGTATCCAAAGTGTTTGCAATCCTGCTTTCGGTTTGCCTGCTGTTCTCGCTTGCTTCCATTTCTGCCGGCGCTGCGGCTCAAATGGTCCCGAACGATAACTACGACCGTGCTCCGCAACAGACGGCGAAAAAGATCAGCACCCGTCCGAACATCGATGGTAAGCTGGATGATGCGGCTTGGTCTCAGGCGACTAAGTTCGAATTCAGCAAGGATTCGTTGACGGGCGGCGACGGCGTGCTCTGGTCCTATCCCGAGGGTGGCCGCGATTGGGTCGAATTGCCGGAAGATGGCGACGGTTACGCTTACATCGGCTGGGATGCGGAATATGTATATTTCGCTCTGCAGATCGAAGATGAAGAGCACGAGAACAGCCAATTGGCAGGCGCGGAACTGTGGCGTGGAGACTGCTTGCAGCTCCAAGTGTGCCACTCCCTCATGGCGATGGCCGGAAGCTCCTCCCGTTTCGAGCTCGGCTTTGCCTTGAACGACACCAACAACCGTCAGCTCGGTTTCCGTTGGGACGGTTACAAAACCGGAGATCCCCTGCGTGCCGGTGGCTCGGTCAACATGGCGGCAGGAGCCAACGACGACTACTACTACTTCGTTGGTCGTGACGACAGAAAATACACCACGACCTATGAAATCGCGCTCAAGCACGAATGGCTGGGCGGTGACGGTCTGCAAGCCGGCGATCGTTTCATGTTCAGCTTCGCGTTGCACCTGAATTCCAATCAGGTCCCCGATGGCGTAGGGCCGGAGGACTTCGACGGTTACTTCATGGAGTGGGCGCAGGGCCTGGTTGGCGATAAGACCCTGAACACTGCCGGTCTCATCACCTGCGATGATGGCTCCGGCGGTGGCAACGTTCCCACCACCAAGCCGCCGGTTACCCCGACCACGACTACCACGCCGCCGCCCGAAACCCCCACGACCACCACTACCAACAATGTTCCGGGCACCACCACGACTGCCACGACTACGACCACCACCACCACCACTACCACGACTACCACGACTACGACCACCACGACCACTGCGGTTGTGGAGGACGATTCGGCGTTCACCGTGAACGATGCGGTTGTGACCGATTCCGTGGACGAGTCGATCATGGCGCTGGCGAAGGCTCTGCACGAGGGCAAAGAGATCAAGATGCTGAAGGTCGAAGCTCCCGAAGGCAAAGATAAGCTGCACAGCTATGTGAACGACAAGTTGCTCGGCGCGTACGTGCTGGACGGCGACGAGCTGGTGGAAGCGGAGATCACCCAGGTTGAAGGCGAAGACGGTGACGTGGATGCGTACGTCGTGGAAGATGGCGTGCTGTACTTCGTGATCGAAGAAGAGCCGACCACTCTGCCGCCCGAAACCACCACGACCACCACGACCACCACGAAGGCTTCCGAAACGACCACCACCACGGCGGCTGCTGCGGATGCGGATGCCGAAGAAGGCGGTTTCCCGCTGTGGATCATCATCGCCATTGCGGCGGTTGTTGTTGCGGCGGTTGTCGTTGTTGTCATCGTTCTGAAGAAGAAGGGTGCGGCCTCGACCGATGCGGAATAATCCGTAACGAACTCATAACAAGCACGACCTGCCTGCTGTGAAAACAGCAGGCAGGTTTTTTTGTTGTGAAAAACACCAATGATGGGGCGGCATCATTTGCAATACCTGTTTTTGCATGGGCGATTGCCGTTAAAACCGTGCTTTACAAATCGCTTTTATCTCTTTGTAAAAAAATGTTTACAAATGCAACTTTTCATTGTATAATGGGAGAAACTTGTAAAAAGGAAGGGGTTATTAATCATGCAGGCTACTTTTGCGGCATTTATACCGGCAATCGTTGCTATCGTTTTGGCACTCTTGTCAAAACAGGTCTATGTTTCGCTCTTTGTCGGAATATTGACCGGCGCACTTCTCTATACCAACGGCAATCCTCTGCAAGCTCTCGGCACCGTGTACACGCTGATGAGCGAGCAGGTCGGCGGTAACGCACCTATTCTCGTATTCCTGGTGGTGCTGGGCATTTTTGTTATCTTGATGCAAAAATCCGGCGGCTCGGCGGCATACGGTGAATGGGCACAAAAGCGCATCCGTTCCAAAAGCGGCGCCCTGGCGGCGAGCGCAGGGCTCGGCTGCCTCATCTTTGTGGACGACTATTTCAACTGTTTGACAGTGGGTTCGGTCATGCGTCCCGTGACCGACAAGTTCAAGGTCTCCCACGCGAAACTCGCGTGGATCATCGACTCCACCGCGGCGCCCATCTGCATCATCGCGCCCATCTCTTCATGGGCGGCGGCGGTTTCCGGCTATCTGGACGGTGACGGCTTTGTGGTGTTTATGCAGACCATTCCGTTCAACGTATATGCATTGCTCACCATTTTGATGGTGTTCACCTTTGTGTTCTTGAAACTGGATTTCGGCAAAATGCGCCGTAACGAGCGTGTTGCGGAAGAAACGGGCGACTTGAATGCGGGCGAGACAGATCTGCCCGTTTCGGAAGATTCCTCCATCCGCGTGAATCCGAACGGTCGTGTGATGCACCTCATCGTGCCCGTGGTCATTTTGATTCTTTGCTGCATCGGCGGCATGATCTATTCCGGTTTCTATTACAACTGGGATACCGGCGCCTACGGCACCGAACTGCAATCGGCGAACGTGATGGAAGCGTTTGCAAACTGCGATGCAGGCACCTCGCTTGCCATCGGTTCCACCACTGCGTTGGTGATCGTGATGATCTTTTATGCCTTGACCAAAGTGGTTTCGTTCAAAGAAATCACCGAAAGTATCACCCAGGGCTTTAAGACCATGGTTCCTGCCATTTTGATCCTCACCTTTGCGTGGTCGCTGTCGGGTATCATGGGTGCGAAAGGCGGTTACTTGGACGCGCAGGCGTTTGTGGAAGCGAACATGGCGAACATTCCCACGGCAATTCAAGCGCTGTTCCCGGCCATCTTCTTTGTGCTCGCGTGCGGCATTGCGTTTGCAACGGGTACGTCGTGGGGCACCTTCGGTGTGTTGGTTCCCGTGGCGGTCACCCTGCTTGGCGGCGGCGGCACCTTGGTGATGATCACCATTTCCGCGACGCTTGGCGGTGCGGTGTTCGGCGACCACGTGTCCCCGATCTCGGATACCACCATTCTGTCCTCCACGGGCGGCAACTGCAACCATGTGGATCACGTGAAAACGCAGTTCCCCTATGCGGCGATGATCGCCGTGATCGCTTGCGTGTCCTACGTGGTGGCAGGTTACCTCGCGTCCTTCGGCGGTTGGGTGGCCGGCCTCGTGATGTGGGCGGTGGCATTGGCGCTGTTTGCAGCGGTGGTGCTGGTGTTGAAGTTCACGCGCAAAGCGGCATAAGTTTAGCACTATACAGAAAATGGGAGATGAGTGTGTGCTCATCTCCCGTTTTCATGTGATACCAAAACGCCCCCACCGCACG
>JAZNTC010000072.1:0-9344 GCA_045591605.1 Acutalibacteraceae bacterium
AGTGGCAAAGAACGTGGGGAACCTTTCCGATAGGTTCCCCACACCCCTCCCGAACGGCCAAAGGGGCTCACTCGCCCCTTTGGAATCCCTTTGACTTGGGTGAGCAAATTCGTGTTTCTACGTTATCCGTTCAAATCCCCAACCGCAACTCCCTTAAGGTGGGTGCTTTTTCTTGTGACGATTACCTGCAAACCGTAGGAAGTGACACCGGCGACCCTCATTCTGTGAAATTCACAACCCTCGCAGAGCGCGCCTGTAGGGACGGGTGTCCCCACCCGTCCGTTCTGTGAAAAAAGTAACCTGCATAGTTCTGTGAAAAAACAACCACAACCCACATAGGATTTTTGCATTTTTGGTGTTTAGATATTTTCTGTCTAAACACCGCTTTTATACCACGTGCATGACGGAACGTCGTACATGTCGTTCCCTACAATACCCTCGTTGTGGGGGCGGCATCCTCTGCTTATCCTTGCGATGTGATCGCATATACGTGTCCGTAAAACCGCATTGACTTTTGTTCTCGCTTGTTGTAAAATAATGGTGTATGCAAACTTGTCGAAAAAAGTAAACAAACCGTATAATGGCAACATAATATTACAAAATAAGCAACATTCCAAAAACATACCCCGTAAAAAATGAGGTGATTTTGTGCCGATGTCCCGTCATACCGATACCATAGCTGCCATTGCCACCCCCACGGCGCCTGCCGGGTTGGGTGTGATTCGCATTTCGGGCGCGGATGCCGCGGCGATTGCGGATTGCGTGTTTCGCCCCGTCACCGACGGCAAAACCCTCGGCACACAAAAGGGATACACCGCTTTGTACGGACACGTGTTTGACACCGAGGGTGACATTGACGAATGTGTTGCCACCGTGTTTTGTGCGCCGCACAGTTATACGGGCGAACACGTGGTGGAATTTTCTTGCCACGGCGGTGTGTATTTGTTGCAACGCACCTTGCGCGCCGTGTTGGAGGCAGGGGCACGTCCGGCGACGGCAGGCGAGTTTACACGCCGCGCCTTTATGAACGGCAAGATGGATCTTACCGGTGCGGAATCGGTGATGTCGCTGATTGCGGCGGAAGGTCGCTTGGCGGCACGCACCGCCTTGGCGGCACGCGAAGGCGCGGTGTTCCGCCGTTTGGACAGCATCAAAACCGCGCTGGTGCAGGTGTTGTCACAACTGGCGGCATTTGTGGACTATCCCGACGACGACATTCCCGAACTGGCGCCCGAAGAGTTGGCAACCACGCTTTCCACCGCGCGCGAAACGCTTGTGCGCCTGCTTTCCACCTTCGATGCAGGGCAGGTGTTGCAAAGCGGTGTGGATACCGTGATCGTGGGCAGCCCCAACGTGGGCAAATCCACCTTGATGAACCGCTTGACAGGATGTGAAAGCAGCATTGTCACCGCCGAAGCCGGCACCACGCGTGACGTGGTGGAACGCACCGTCCGCGCAGGGGAGGTGCTGTTGCGCTTGGCGGATACCGCCGGTATTCGCACCACCGACAACGCGGTGGAGGCGATTGGTGTGGAGCGCGCGCGCGAACGTATGCACACGGCCGCGTTGGTGCTGGCGGTGTTCGATGGCGCGCGCCCGTTGGACGAGGAGGATCTCGCCCTGGCACGGGAAGCGGCCTCTCCCCATGCGATTGCGGTCATCAACAAGGCGGATGTTCCTAAGCAAATCAACGAAGAGTATATCCGTGGACTGTTTCAACATTGTGTAGTTATTTCTGCCGCCAATGACGAGGGCGTGGATGCCTTAATTGACACCATTGCCCACGTGACGGGGGTGGAACAGTTGCAAAGCGGTGAGCCGTTGCTTGCCACCGAACGGCAACGCGACTGTGCGCGCCGCAGTTTGGATGCGGTGGAGGAAGCACGGGCGGCACTGCAATGCGGCATGACGTTGGATGCCGTAACGGTGAGTTTGGATGATGCCGTGGCGGCGATTTTGGAATTGACAGGCGAACGTGTGACCGAAACGGTGGTGGACGATGTGTTTGCCCGTTTCTGTGTGGGTAAGTGAGTGAAAGGAGTATCGACATGAAGGTGTTCATAAAGATCGGGCTGGTCGTCTTGGCTTTGGGCGGCGTGTTGTATTGGCTGGGTGGCAAATTCCTGCAACCGGCACGACGCCTTCACGATAAGTATAAAAAGACACAAAACGAGGATATAACCGTATGAACTTTTTGGCAGGAGAAACCGACGTTGCCGTAATCGGTGCAGGTCACGCAGGGATTGAAGCAGGGCTTGCCGCGGCGCGTCTCGGATGTCACACCACCGTGTTCACCATCAATTTGGACTGGGTGGGAAATATGCCGTGCAATCCGTCCATCGGCGGCACCGCCAAAGGACACTTGGTGCGCGAAATTGATGCGTTGGGCGGCGAAATGGGGCGCGCGGCGGATGCCAACACCCTGCAATCGCGCATGCTCAACCGCGGAAAAGGTCCGGCGGTGCATTCCTTGCGCGCGCAGATCGATCGGCGCGAGTATTCCGCTTATATGAAGCAGGTGTTGGAAACCACGCCGCATCTTGCGGTGCGCCAGGCAGAGGTCGTGGATCTCACGCGCGATGCGGACGGGCGGTTTTCGCTCATTACCAAATTGCAGGAAGAATACAAAGCGCGTGCGGTCATTTTGGCAACCGGCACCTTTTTGAAAGGCAAAGTGTTTGTGGGCGACGTGTCCTATGAAAGCGGTCCGGACGGAATGTTCCCCTCGGTTTCGCTGTCGGCGGCGCTGTTGAAGATGGGTGTGCGGTTGCGCCGTTTCAAAACGGGCACACCGTCGCGCGTGTTGCGCTCCAGTTTGGATTTTTCCAAAATGGAACGGCAGGATGGGGAAGAGCCTGTGGTGCCTTTTTCGTTTGAAACCGAAACGCCCCCCGAAAACCATTTGCCCTGCCACATCACATGGACAAACGAGGACACCCGTGCGGTGATCATGGAGAATCTGCACCGTTCCCCGTTGTACGGCGGCAAGATTGAGGGTGTTGGTCCGCGCTATTGCCCCAGTATTGAGGATAAAATCGTGCGCTTTGCGGATAAAGAGCGACATCAGGTCTTTGTGGAACCCTGCGGCTTGAAAACCGAGGAGATGTACCTGCAAGGGTTATCCTCGTCCTTGCCGGTGGATGTGCAACGTGCGTTTTTGCACACCATTCCGGGATTTGAGAACATTGAAGTGATGCGCCCGGCGTATGCCATTGAATACGATTGCTGTGATCCGTTGCAACTGGATGCGACGCTCGAATTTTTGGATATTCCCTTGCTCTATGGTGCAGGGCAGTTCAACGGCAGTTCGGGTTACGAAGAAGCGGGGGCACAAGGGTTGGTGGCAGGTGTCAACGCCGCGCTGAAATTGCAAGGGCGCGCGCCGATGCGGTTGGATCGCGCATCGGGTTACATCGGCACGCTGATTGACGATCTGGTGACCAAAGGGTGCACCGATCCCTACCGCATGATGACCTCGCGTTCGGAATACCGCCTGTTGTTGCGGCAGGACAACGCGGACGAGCGCCTAACCCCCACGGGACGGGAGGTCGGCTTGGTGGACGATACCCGTTGGGCGCATTTCTGCGCGCGCCAAGAGCAAAAGCAGGCGGAACGGGAGCGGTTGGAATCCACCGTGCTGTCGCCCACCGACGAGTTGAACGCGTTGCTTGTTTCACGTGAAACAACCCCCGTGACCTCAGGTGTGCGGTTGATCGAACTGATGCGCCGTCCGCAACTGGATTACGAAGCACTCGCCCCCGTGGATACCACCCGTCCGCCGCTCGACCCGTTGGTTAGAGAGCAGTTAGAGGTGGAGATCCGTTATGAAGGGTATTTGCGCCGTCAGCAGGCGGCAATTGATGAAATGCGCCGCTTGGAAGGGCGCGTGTTGCCCGAAAATATGGATTATGCCGCCGTGACGGGCTTGCGCTTGGAAGCGGTGGAAAAACTCGGGCGCGTGCGTCCGCGCAGTTTGGGACAAGCCTCCCGTATCAGCGGTGTCAGCCCTGCCGACATTGCCGTGCTGATTATCTGGCTGGGGAAGGAGGAAACGCCGTGATTGACCGTGTGTTATTAAAAGAGACCGCCGCCGCGTGGGGCGTGACGGTGGACGACACTGCCGCCGAACGGTTGGACGTGTATGCCCGTCTGTTGGTGGAATGGAACGAGCGGATGAATCTCACGGCCATTACCGATCCCGAAGGCATTGTGCTTAAACACTTTGCGGATTCGCTGGCGGCCGCCCCGTTGTTGCCGCAAGGCGCGTTTTCGCTGGTGGATGTGGGCACGGGCGCCGGTTTTCCCGGTGTACCGTTGGCGATTTTGCGCGGCGATATGCAACTCACCCTGCTGGACAGTCTGAACAAACGGCTCATCTTCTTGGAAGAGGTGTGCCGTGCGGTGGGAGTAAACGCCACACGCGTGCACGCCCGTGCCGAAGAGGGTGGGCGCCACCCTGCTTTGCGTGAAGCGTTTGATGTGGCTACCGCCCGTGCGGTGGCAGGATTGCCCGTTTTGAGTGAACTGTGTTTGCCGTTCGTGAAAAAAGGCGGACATTTCCTCGCGTTGAAAGGGCCGGATGCACCGCACGAATGCGAAGAAGCCGCCCGTGCGGTGAAGGTGCTGGGCGGTCGCTTTGCGGATGGCGTGTCGGTCACGTTGCCAAACCCCGTGGCGGAAGGCGGCACGTCGGAACGCCACATTGTGGTGATCGAGAAGATTGCCCCCACACCGCAAAAATATCCGCGCCCGAATGTAAAAAAAGCCGCACCGCTCTGAAAAACAACAAAAAACGCCGTTGCACGATGGTATACTACCCGTGGAACGGCGTTTTTATATGCAGAAAATGAAAACGCGGAGAAATGCTTTGATTTCTCCGCGTTGTTTCACGTGAAACGTTTATTGCACCACCGTGCCGTCTTTGTAGCCGTTCGACACCAGACAAATGTAGGTTTTGCCCGGCAAGAAGATGGCTTCGGCACCGTTTTCGGTGAAGGACAGACCGTTTTCGGTGCGTGTCCATTGCACGGTGCGCGCTTTGCCGCCGCTGCACAGCAGGGCGCTGCCGCTTTCCAGCGTGAAGCTGATATGCTTGGAACTCTCCGCAAACTTCGTGTCGTACATCACCAGCACGTTGGTCACCTCAATGGCGTGACCGTCGGTGTCGGCGTGGGGGCTACCGTCACTCAAATACTTGGTGTACCGCCCTGTTTCGGCGTTGTACGCAAAGGAGAAGGTTTCGGCACCGCTGAGTTTCACCGTTACCTTGTTGCAGGTGTCACCCGACACCTCGGTTCCGAAGAAGAAGGGGGTATTGTCCGAGGTGGTGCGGAAACCGCGGTAGGCAATGCGGTCGGTGAGACCCGTGCCGCCGGTGGAGAGACTGTGCTCATAGTCACGGTCGGCACGCAACGCTTGGTCGCGCCAAAATGCGTTGCCGTTGTTGCCCAGCGCGTTCAAACGGTTGATTTTGCCGTCTTTTTCCAGTTGGCTCAACAGTGCATCCGCACCCGTGGAGCCGCCTGCGTGCACATAAATCGCATCCAGCGACTGCGCCATCTTCACAAAATGGGTGCGTGCCGAGCGCACGGGCGCCACCTGGGCAGGCACACGCGAGGCATCGCTGAACACCGCCATAATACGGGGATAACCGCCTTCGGTTTCGGCCTCAATGAACAAATCCGCTTTGGAAAGACCCACCTGCGGACGGGCATAGCCTTTATCGTTCGCCACCATGATGGCAACGGGACGGGAACTCGCACCGGCCGCGTTGTCGTTTTCCCCCGTCAGGCGGTTATAGACCGCCGGATTGGCTTCGGGCAACCCCACGTTGGAAGGCAAGGTGGGCGCCACCGTCGTGGTGGTGGGCGGTGTGGTGGAAGTTACGCTTTCGGTCGTGGTGGTGGGCGGTGTGGTGCTGTTTTGAGGGGCAGATTTACAACCGCTAAACGCACACACCACCAGCACAAAGACCAAAAGAAAACTCAACGCGCGTCGTTTCATAAAAGGGAACATCCTTTCTCACTTGGTATGCTCCCATTATACACGCAATGCCGACAAAACGCAACGGAAAATTTTGAATATAACGGAATATATTGACAGAAAAGGAAGGATGGTGTACAATACATAGCGGATTTCCCGTAAAATCAAGAATTTTGCGAAATCCCGATTTGTCCCTTTAGTAACAGCACTCACACAGGCCCCCTTAGTTAAATGGATATAAGAACCTCACCCGTTACCGAAATCAAAGATTTCGAACGGGTGCCGAGAACCTTGTTGCTCGCGAAGCTCGCAATAATAACCCTTTCAGTAACAGCACCCACAATAAGCCCCCTTAGTTAAATGGATATAACAGCCCCCTCCTAAGGGGCCGTTGTGCGTTCGATTCGCGCAGGGGGCGCCAAAAAATGCTCGTTCCAAAGAACGAGCATTTTTTTATCCATTGCAAAAGCAAAGGCATATCATCAGCCCGCAGGCTGCATATCACCAACAGCGGCAATGCCGCTGTTGTATCTTATCACACGGTGTGAGTGGCTTTTCAAGTGGTTTTTCATAATTGAAAACGTAAAGCCCCTTGTAAAAAGCAGAAAAGTATGGTATACTCCGTGGCGTAGCAGAGCGGCATTATATTCACGAAGAAAAGGACGGTGTTTTTGAATGGAACACATCATTACGATCCAAAATTTGCGCAGTTTTGCGTATTGTAACCACCATATTTGCAAAAAACCGATACATGGCATCGTGGTATCCTTTTTTGGTTTAGGCGATGGTACGATGTTTCATGAGGACACCGAAGACGGCCGTAACTATGCCGAAAAAGGCATTTTATACGTGGTGCCGTATCAAAATCCGTGGGCTTGGATGAACAGACAAACCGTCGAGTATACCGACGAACTTATTGACGTGCTGTTTAAAGAATATGCGCTTCCGATGAATCTGCCCATCGTTTCCACGGGCGGCAGCATGGGCGGCTTGTCGGCTCTGGTATATACCGCTCACGCCAAGCGCACGCCGATTGCTTGTGTGGCGAACTGTCCGGTGTGTGACTTGCCGTACCATTTTACCGAGCGCCCCGACCTTCCGCGTACGCTGTATAGCGCTTTCGGAACGTATGAAGGCACGCTGGAAGAGGCTTTGCGCTCGGCATCGCCGTTGCATTTGGTCGATACCATGCCGCTTTCGGCACAGTATTATGTATTTCACTGCGAAGAGGATCAAGCGGTCAACAAGCAAAAGCACAGCGACCGCTTTGTGGAAACGATGCAGAAACAGCACAGCATAGCGTATTATGCAGTTCCCGAACGAGGTCATTGCGATCTGTCGGACGATATGCGCAAAAAATACTATGCATGTATTTTCAAGTCCGTTCTGACGGACACATTCGATTGATAGGAGTTGACACGGATGCGCGTAGTGGTTGCCATTGATTCTTTTAAAGGAAGTCTTACCTCTTTTCAGGCAGGGAATGCCGTAAAAGAAGCCGTTTTGAAACTTAAAAATAGTGACGAGGTCATTGTGCGCCCCTTGGCTGACGGCGGGGAAGGTACGGTGGAAGCACTTGCGAGCGGTCTTGGCGGAGATGTTATCGAAATCACCGTGTCCGGACCACTTTTGGAGCCTGTAAAAGCCCAATATTGCATCTTGCCGCACACCTCAACGGCGGTGATCGAGATGGCGGCGGCGGCAGGGATCACCCTGCTGTCACCCGAAGAGCGCAATCCTCTTGTGACCACCACATACGGTGTGGGAGAAATCATTAAAGATGCGATAAAACGCGGTTGTCGCCATTTCATCGTCGGCATCGGCGGCAGTGCAACAAACGACGGCGGCGTTGGCATGCTCACGGCTTTGGGATTTGAATTTCTGGATAAAAACCGTCAGAAAATCCCGTTTGGCGCCAAGGGGCTTGAACAGTTGCACGCCATATCCTCGGAACACGTTATTCCCGAACTGAAAGAATGTACGTTTCGCATTGCATGTGATGTCACGAATCCGCTTTGCGGCGACAACGGTTGCAGCGCCGTTTTTGCCCCTCAAAAGGGCGGCACACCCGAAATGATAGCAAAAATGGATGCTTGGCTTAAAAACTATGCCGCGATTGCCGCCACCGTATCGAATAAAGCGGACAGGCATCATCCCGGTGTCGGGGCGGCCGGTGGGTTGGGATTTGCCTTTTTAACATTTACAAACGCCTCGTTAGAATCGGGTATTACGATTGTTTTGGACGAGACCCGTCTGGAAGACTACATAAAAAATGCCGATTTGGTTGTTACCGGTGAGGGCAGATTGGATTCGCAAACCGTTATGGGCAAAGCGCCGATCGGTGTTGCAAGGCTTGCTAAAAAGCACGGTAAACCCGTGATTGCGTTTTCGGGTTGTGTCACGGCGGATGCCGAAGTGTGTAACGCACACGGAATCGATGCGTTTTTCCCCATAATGAGAACGGTTGTCACCTTGGAAGAAGCGTTACGTGCAGAAAACGCGTATGAAAATTTGGTAAACACAGCCTATCAGGTGTTTCGGCTCATACAACTGTCGGACAAGTAACGCGGTGTTGAGTGGCTTTGGCGGCATTGTGAAGGGTGCACATCCGCCCGGTTACAAAGCGCCGAGAGTCATGCGCCTGATTTGGTCGAATTTTGTTATAAAACAAACGAATTATACAAATCGTATTGTAATCCAAAAATATACCCCCCGAAAAACCGCGCAAAAACACTTGCAACGTGTCGGGAATTGTGGTATACTCCTTTTATATGAGTATGTAAGAAGGAGTACCGACCATGGGGAAGATCATTGCGGTATTTAATCAAAAAGGCGGCGTGGGCAAGACGACCACGGCGGTGAATCTGGCGGCCGCCATTGCGGCGGCAGGCAAAGCCTGCTTGCTTGTGGATCTTGATCCGCAGGGCAATGCCACCAGCGGTGTGGGTGTGGACAAGCGGCAAGCAACCGCCTCCACCTATGAACTGCTGATTGGTGAAGTGGCGCCGTCGGATGCGGTGGTGAAAACCGCGTATGCCAACTTGTCGGTCATTCCGTGTTCCACGCGACTGGCAGGTGCGGAAATTGAACTGGTGGATGCCACGCGCCGCGAAAATCGCTTGAAAGCGGCGTTGGCGGCGGTGCGCGATACCTACGATTTCATTCTGATTGATTGCCCCCCTTCGCTCGGTTTGCTGAGTTTGAACGCGCTGTGCGCGGCGGATACCTTTATGGTGCCGTTGCAGTGTGAATATTACGCGCTGGACGGCATGTCCCAGTTGATGGCGACGGTGCGTTCGGTGAAACGGCTGTACAACCCGGCACTTGACTTGGAGGGTGTGGTGCTCACCATGTACGACGGG
>JAZNTC010000073.1:0-1530 GCA_045591605.1 Acutalibacteraceae bacterium
AGTGAGTCTTGTCTTCCTAAGCCCGCTTGGCCCCCGACTTGTTTTTTTGTAAGGAAAGGCAAAAAGCCGCGGTAACGCTCACGCGTACCGCGGCTTTTTAACGCGTTATTACAGAAAAAGGGCCGTTTTCGGGCAATTTCTCAATATGATGCGCACCCCTTAAGCGGTCTTTTTGCTTGACTTTCCCCTTCCGTGTGCTATACTTATGGTATATTTGGAGGGGATGTAATGAAGTACAATTACCACACCCATACCTTCCGCTGCCACCACGCAACGGGCACGGAAGAAGAGTACGTGCGCTATGCCATCAAACACGGTGTCACCCACATGGGCTTTTCCGATCATTTCCCGTTTCGCTTTCCGAACGGGTCGGAAAGCCGTTACCGTATAGCCACCGATGAGGTGCCGCTGTATACCACAACCGTGAATCGCTTGCGCGAGAAATACAAAGATCAAATTGAAATCCATTGCGGTTTTGAAATGGAATATTACCCCGAATTCTTTGAAGAAATGCGCCGAAACGCCGTCCATTACGGGGCGGAATACTTGATTTTGGGACAACACTTTTTGATACCCGAATGTTATCCCGATGCAATTTACATCACGCGGGCGGACAAGCCCGATGCATTGCTGTCCGATTACACCTCGTTAGTGGTGGATGCCATGCGGACGGGGGCGTTTTCCTGCGTGGCACACCCCGACATCTTCACCTTTAACGGTGACCCTGCGTTGTACGAGAAAGAGGCACGTCGGTTGTGCCTTGCGGCAAAGGAATACAACGTGCCGTTGGAAATCAACTTCCTTGGTATTCGCACCCACCGCTTTTATCCGCACGAAGAATTTTGGCGTGTGGCAGGTGAGGTGGGCGCACCCGTGGTGGTTGGTTTTGATGCACACGAAGTGGTGCACGCGTGCGACGATGTTTCGCGTGAGGAAGCGATGCGATTGGTCAACACCTATCACTTGAACTTGCTCGAAAACCTGCCCCTAAAACCGTTGAAATAAGAAAAAGCGTGGCTTTGCCACGCTTTTTCTTTTACCACAGCAGTCAACGTTTGTTGTGGTAAAACCTCCGTATACAAAGTAAGCGAGTGCAAAAAAGCACTCGCTTACTGAAATTAGCAGACGATATCACGCGTGTCGCGCGCAATCATCAATTCTTCGTTGGTGGGGATGACCAAGACGCGCAGTTTTGCATCGCCAATGGACAGGTCGGTTTCACAGCAACCGTCACGCATGCAAGCGGCGTTGCGCTCTTCATCAATGTTCGCACCCATGAAGCGCAGATTTTCCGCAATGCGCGCACGGTAGTGCGGATTGTTTTCGCCGATACCGCCGGTGAAAACAACCGCATCCAGCCCGTTCATCGCAGCGGCATAAGAGCCGATGAACTTCTGGATCTGATAGCCCTGAATTTCCAATGCCAGAGCGGCCCGCTTGTTGCCTTCGCTTGCGGCGGCAAACAGATCTCTGTGGTCGGGAGGGAGACCGGAAAGACCCAGGTAACCGGAGGCGGATCGGAGCCATGTC
>JAZNTC010000074.1:0-2000 GCA_045591605.1 Acutalibacteraceae bacterium
GTTATCGCCTTTCATAAACGCGCGTTTCCCACTGAACCAACCCCAGCAGATCGACCATTTTGCACCAAGTTCACCGCTAATCTTGTAGGAATCAATACCAAAGTCGGGAAAGACTTCGACAGCGAGGTCGGATGTCAATTGGCCGTACAGCCCGGCCGAGCCGAAACCCCACAGCACGTAGGCGCCGCCCTCTGCCTTAATCTCGTGGGTCATGTGCAACGTGACGTCATCGAATTGGAAGCCTTCCTCAACGGTATATCCCGTCGCTTCCAGCGCGGCGCCTGCCGTACCGCTGAAACCGATCTTGAAGTAAACACCCACTACACCCCAAAAGCTGGCGTTACCTCTCGCCTCAATTTTACCGCCGATGCAGAACTTCACGCAACTTTTTCCAATGGCGTATTCGTTGTTCCCCAGATAATTGATCTCGACATATCCCACCAGACTGCATTCCAGCCCCGGCTTGGTTTTCGCCTTGGTTTGCAACGTCTTGACGATTTGATCGACCTGCTTTTCCACGGGGAACTTCACATCTTCCGTGAAATCCATATTGATGCCGACCTTGATGGTGCGATCTTCGTATTCCACCTCGGTGAAGTTTCCGCTCTTGACGGCAAGTGACAGCGGCACGTTACCCACAACGGGCAGATTGACGGCGAGGCTTTCCATGCCGCTGATGAAGGTTTCCAGCGAAAAATTCGCCATCTTCACCACGTCCACATTGAGCGCAGCGGAAACGGTGTTGCCGTCCGCCGTGGTCATACGCACCACCAGTGCCTCTTCTTCCAGATCGTCCATTGCCACACGGAAGGTGGCGCTTTCCGCCGCCGTAAGGACGGTTGCCACAATGCGGTTGCCTTGCAGCAGTTCATATTTCAGTATCGTGTATTTCGAGTAGCCGGCCACCACGATATCGGCGGTGGAGGTCAGTTGCGAATTGAGCGTATACTGCGATGTCGCAATGGATTCCCCGTTCACACGGACACCTTGCACCGTCGAAGGCGCATCGCTAAGTTCAATGTAATCAATACGGTGTTCCGTGGAAGGCAGATATGCCGTATCGGTGAAGGTGATATGGTCGGATGCAGACACGGTCAGGCTGACCGCTCCCGTCGGCATGGCAAAGAACACCATGCCCTCGTGGTTGGCGGTCTGCACCGTATTGCCAAACGTCACCACCGCATCGGTGAGCGGCGCGGCGTGTTTGTCCACCACCTTCAAAACGTAGATGTCTTTGCCCTCTATGTTTTGGTTGGCGATCACGTTGTAGGGGATCGCCCGATACCCGTTCCATAACCCGTTTGAAACGGCATCTGTCCACCCGTCCGCCGTGCTGTAGTAATAGATATCCACCGCAGAGGTGCTGCCGAAAGCGGAAACGCCGATCAGCTCGGCAGGACCACTCTTAAAATACACGGCGGTCATGTTCGTGCTGCCGGAAAACGCCTCGTCACCAATGCTTGCCACCGCACCGTGGAAGGTAACGGAGGTCAAATTCGCGGCAAAACGGAACGCGCCGTTGCCGATGGTCTGCACCGTGGCAGGGATACTCACCGTTTCGAGTGCGGAACATCCGTAGAACGCGTATTTGCCAATGGTAACAAGCCCCTGGGGCAAGGCGCATACCGCAAGGGCGGTACACCCCTCAAACGCCGATTTGCCGATGGTTTTCACCCCGTGACCAAGTTGCACGTATGTGAGTGCCACACACCCTGCAAACGCGTTGTCCGCCACCGCGGTGATGCGGTCATCGATATATACCTCGCGAATATCGGCGTAATAGGTAAGCCACGGCATGGTTCCTGACGGCATATCGCCGCTGCCGATCAGCCGCAACACACCGTCATCCGAAAGTTCCCAACGGATATCGTCGTTCAGCTTGTCCCAATCCACCACACGGCGGTCGTAGTAGGTGACAGTCAGCGTCACGCCTCCTTCGGTCACGACACCGACCAGCTCGCGCTCGTTGGGGGTTAGGTTTTCGTGGGTCGGCACAAAAA
>JAZNTC010000075.1:0-5837 GCA_045591605.1 Acutalibacteraceae bacterium
ATAAAAACAAGATTTTTAAAAAACCATAACATTTAGATAATCCGGTTTGGATCGGTTCATTTGCGGCGCGAGATAAAAAAAGAACGAAGCCTTCGCTTCGTTCTTTTTTTATCCAATCCGCAACGAGTTGCCGGTTATACATTTTGGGCATCAAACGAGTCGTAAATGCCGACGGTGTCATCCACAATCACTTCGTCCAAGCAATACTTGCTGTGGGGAACAGGCTCTCTGTTCTGCCATTTGCCGTTCGTGAAATCGGGAACTTCCACCGGCGCACCGCCCTGTTTGATAGACATATCAGAAAGAAGTCCGATTGAAATCCAAGCGGCGGTATCATAGGTGTCGATCGGTGTGTTGACACCGTTTTTAACAGCATCAATAAACGCACGGAAGATCGTCCAGTCAACACCGTCAGCGTGCAGACCGAAAGCCGGGTTGATTTTTGCGTTTTGCGGTTCTTTTTCCTGAACTTCTACTTGCAACGGATGCTCATATTTTTCATAAAATTCTTTCTCGTTATCGCGAATTTCCTCGGGCATACCGTCCAGATAGGCCACACGTGCGTCCTCAAAATACATGCCCTTTGTACCTCTGACAGTTAACTGTCTGGAATAGTATGGACGGGGAAGGGTCGTGTCAAGGGTCATAAGAATGGTTTCGCCACCTGCACAGGTAATCACGGTGTTAACGATATCCCCTTGCTTATAGTCGATGTTAGCATACTTATTATCTTCACCGAAGTGGTCTTTAGCATACTGTTTCAAGCCACGACTCTTGGATGCAAAGGAACTCAATGTGAGCATACGATTGCCGCGGTTAATGCCGATGCACTTCGCAATCGGGCCAAGTTCGTGAGTCGGATAGTTTTCACAGTTCTCGTCAATGTAGTGCTGCAGTCTGTAGTGGGTAACCTCGTCCTTCTTTTCCGGTCCTACCATTTCCAAGAACAATTCGCAGTCGTTGAGGTAATGGCAATATCCACCTGAACAGTGAACGATTTCACCAAAAAGACCTTTTTTCACCATGTTAAGAGCCAGAAGCTCTCTTCTTCCGTAGCAGACGTTTTCCAACAGCATGCACGGAACACCGGTCTCTTCATAAATTTGAACCAATTCAAAGCAATCGTCCAAGCTTTCCACACAGCCAACTTCAATAGCAGTGTACTTACCTGCACGCATAAACTCCTTGGTCAACTGAATTCTGCCTTTCCACCAGGTGAACAGGAAAACGGCATCGATGTCAGGATTGTTTACAATGTCGCGGTAGTCGGTGGTGCAGATCGGCTCCTTGCGCCCCTTTTCTAACAAATCCTGCTTAGCTTTTTCAAGGTTTTCGGGGAAAAGGTCGCAAATCATCTCGATTTCAACGTCATTCATGAGAGCAAGAGCTTTTCTGAGCATACTGCTTCCGCGTCTGCCGAGACCGACAAAGCCGACTTTGATTTTTTCTTTCATAAATATGCCTCCTTGACAAAAAAATATTTTACTGTATACTTATACTAAATCGAGAAAAAATATATTTCAATGCAATAAAAGACCATCAATGTATGTTTTTAGACTATATAGGAGGTATACTTTGGGATTTACGATTAAAAATTATAATTCTGCCTTTACGTTTGATTGGAAAGAGGAATATATCTTTAGCGGAGAGGTTCATAATTTTTGGGAAATTGTTTTTATAGAAAGCGGAAAGGTGTATTCGACCGAAGAGGAAAAAATTTATACGCTTGAAGAAAATCAAATGATTTTTCACGCGCCGATGGAGTTTCACCGCATAAGAACGGCCGGACAAAACAAGGCACAGGGAAAAATAATCAGCTTTGAATCAGTTGGACCCCTGCCCGACACGGTAAAAAACGGCGTTTTTACATTGACCAAAGAGGAAAAAGAGGATTACCGTTACACCTTCTTTAAAATATACAACCTTTTCAGAAACAGCGATGCCACCGAGCTTGATTTTTTAGAGGCGGAAAGCAGATTGAAGGCTTTTATAATACGAATCAGCCGAGCAAAGGCAAGCGAGAAAAAGCACAACTCTCCTTCGGCAACGGCCTATAATAAGGTTGCTTCGTTTATGGCGAATAATGTCAACCTCAATCTTTCGGTTGATGAAATTGCGAGGCAAAATTTTATAAGCACAAGTTATTTGAAACACCTTTTTTCAAAATATGCGGGGATTTCTCCCAAAAAACATATGGCACACCTTCAAATCCAAGCGGCAAACGAGTTGCTCAATAGTGGAAAGACGGTCGGCGAGGTGGCAGAAACACTAAACTTTTCTTCTCCTAATTATTTTAGTACCTTTTACAAAAAGCAAACGGGAGAACCGCCGCTTAAATACATTTCAGAAAAATAAAGGAGAACATAAGGGGCGCTCACTTAGGGATTATTCGCCTAAAACAAGGATTTTTTGCGGTGTAATGCGTCAAAATGCCACGGTACACGGCAGTGTTACCGTGGCATTTTTCCTTTTCTTCCATCAAAAAATCTTTTGTTTTAGGGGCTTCGCCGTTTTATAGCCAAACGATTTGTTCTGCTCTCGAAGTTGACAAACCGCCGTAATACGCTATGTCTTATAAGGTTCGGCAACAAGGAGGCAGGGCAAATCGTGGCGAAAAACCGATTTCTCCCTAAGTGAACGCCCCTCAAGGGACGGCTCTATGTGTTCCGAGTGCACTGCTTAGAAGAATGACGTACATCACGCAGAAGATACACGATTTTTCAATCGTGTATCTTCTTTTTACTGTTTTTCTTGCACTTATATGGTCGGTGTGATATAATGCAAAAGAAACTTAAAAGAAATGTTAAATTGTGGTTTGAGGAGATATGTGTTATGCAACGTGAACGGTTGGGAAGCCGTCTCGGCTTCATTTTGCTCAGCGCCGGTTGTGCGATCGGCGTGGGGAACGTGTGGAAATTCCCGTGGATGGCAGGTCAGTACGGCGGTGGTGCGTTTGTGCTGGTCTATCTTTTCTTTTTGTTCACGCTGGGGTTGCCTGTCATGGTGATGGAATTTTCGCTTGGTCGCGCCAGCCAAAGCAGTCCGGTGGCTTTGTATCAAAAGTTGGAAAAACCGGGGCAGAAATGGCATTGGCACGGCTATGCGGCACTGGTAGCAAACCTCCTTTTGATGATGTTCTACACCTCGGTCACCGGCTGGATCCTTTACTATTTTGTCTCGTTTCTCAAAGGCGATATGACGGGTATCACCAATGAAGCGTCCGCTGAGCTGTTTAATACGATGTTGGCAAGTCCGCTGATCATGGTTGGCTTTATGGCGTTAGTGGTGGTGCTCGGTTTCTTGATCCTCTCGTTTGGGCTGCAAAAAGGCGTGGAGCGCATCACCAAATATATGATGGTAGCTTTGCTGTTCCTTATGATCGTGCTGGCAGTGCACAGCTTTACGCTGGGCGGCGCGGCAGAAGGTTTGACCTTCTATTTGAAGCCGGATCTGCGAAAGATCAACGGCAACGTGATCGTGGGTGCCATGAACCAAGCATTTTTCACATTGAGCCTCGGTATCGGCTCAATGGCGATCTTTGGCAGTTACATCGGTAAGGAACGGTCGCTGGCAGGGGAATCGGTCAACATTTTGTGCCTGGACACCTTTGTGGCGATCACGGCAGGTCTCATCATTTTCCCTGCGTGCTTTACCTTCGACGTGGAGCCGGGTGCCGGTCCGTCGCTTCTGTTTGTGGCGATGGCGAAGGTGTTTAACAATATGGCAGGCGGTCGCTGGTGGGGTTCGCTTTTCTTCTTGTTTATGGTATTTGCGGCGTTTTCTACCATCATTGCCGTGTTCGAGAACATTTTGGCCTGTGTGCGTGAACTCACCGGCTGGGGACGTGTCAAGGCGTGTGTGATCTGCGGCGTGGCGGTACTGGTGTTGTCGGTGCCGTGCGCGCTTGGATTTAACCTGTGGTCGAATTTTGTGCCCTTTGCTTCAGGCAGCAGTGTGCTGGATCTGGAAGACTTCCTTGTCAGCAACTGTGCGTTGCCGCTTGGTGCTTTGTGTTACATCCTGTTCTGCGTCAGCAAAAAAGGCTGGGGCTTTGAGAATTTTTTGGCGGAAGCGAACACCGGCAAGGGGTTGAAACTCGGCCGTTGGATCCGTCCGTACGTGACCTACGTGTTGCCGCTGGTTATTGTGGCGGTGTTTCTGATTGGTATTGCCACCTTCCCATTTGCCGACGGATTTACGGTGTGGGGTTGGATTAAAGGGTTGTTTTCATAACGGTTAAAGGTATGAAAGGATTCGCCCCCCTCGTCCGCGGTTGTATATGGGCATCGGCACCGAGGATTTTCTGTATGAAAACACCCGTAGTCTAAGAAAAAACTTGAAGAAAACGGCTACGATTTCACCTACCGTGAATCGCCCGGTGCCCACAACTGGGAGTTTTGGGACGAGTACATTCAGTATGTGTTGAAATGGATGTTTGATTGATAGAATAAACATGCACGACTTTCGGATACAGCCCTTTTTTGATGGAAAAACCTCTTTACAAACGGGGAAAAAGCGAGTATAATTACAACATATATTTTCATTAGGAGTGATTCGCATGGGTTACACCATTGCACAAAAACTGATCGCCTCGCATTTGGTCTGCGGCGAAATGAAAGCCGGTGCCGAAATCGGCTTGCGCATTGACCAAACGCTCACGCAGGATGCCACAGGCACGATGGCGTATTTGGAGTTTGAAGCGATGGGCGTGCCGCGTGTTAAGACCGAACTGTCGGTGGCATATATCGACCACAACACCTTGCAGACGGGTTTTGAAAACGCGGACGATCACCGTTACATCCAGTCGGTGTGCAAAAAGCACGGTTTGTATTTCTCCCGTCCCGGCAACGGCATCTGCCATCAGGTGCATCTGGAGCGCTTCGGCATTCCGGGCAAGACGTTGATCGGCTCGGACAGCCACACCCCCACGGGCGGCGGTATCGGTAGGCTCGCCTTCGGTGCAGGCGGTTTGGACGTCGCGGTGGCGATGGGCGGCGGCACCTATTACATCACCTATCCCAAGATGGTGCGCGTCAACTTGACGGGTGCGCTGAAACCCTGGGTGGCGGCAAAGGATATCATTCTGGAAGTGCTGCGCCGATTGTCGGTTAAGGGTGGCGTTGGCAAGATCATTGAATACGGCGGCGAGGGTGTGAAGACCTTGACCGTGCCCGAGCGCGCCACCATCACCAACATGGGGGCGGAACTGGGTGCTTCCACCTCGGTGTTCCCGTCGGACGACATCACCCGTGCGTTTATGAAAGCGCAGGGTCGTGAGGCGGATTGGGTGGAATTGTCGGCGGATGCGGATGCGGTGTACGATGAGATTGTGGAAATTGATCTGTCCGCGCTGGAACCGCTCGCGGCTTGCCCCCACTCACCCGATGCGGTGAAAAAGGTGTCCGAGATCGGCGAGATCAAGGTGGATCAGTGCTGTATCGGTTCGTGCACCAACTCCTCGCTTGCGGATATGCTGAAGGTGGCGGCGGTGCTGAAAGGGCGCACGGTGCATCCCGACGTGTCGCTTTCCATCGCCCCCGGCTCGAAACAGGTGTACAATATGCTTGCGGAATGCGGCGCGTTGGCGGACATCATTGCCGCCGGTGCGCGTGTGCTGGAATGTGCGTGTGGTCCGTGCATCGGTATGGGTCAGTCCCCGAATTCGGGCGGCGTGTCCCTGCGCACCTTCAACCGCAACTTTGAAGGACGTTCTGGTACGGCGGACGGACAGGTGTACCTCGTCAGCCCCGAAACGGCGGCGGTGTCCGCCATCACGGGCGTGTTCACCGATCCGCGCAAAATGGGCGAAGCGCCCGTTATCACGATGCCGGAACACT
>JAZNTC010000076.1:0-4629 GCA_045591605.1 Acutalibacteraceae bacterium
GGTGCTGCCGCACTACACCGCCGACCACGCGTCGTCGGGGCATTTGTACATCGCGCGTGTGCCCGGCATCACGTTGGAACAACGGGGCGAAATCATCATCAAAATGGCGGAACGCGGTATCGCCTGCAACGTGCATTACAAACCGTTGCCGATGTTCACCGCCTACAAAGCGCTGGGCTATGACGTGGCGGATTATCCGAATGCCTATGCGCAGTTCGAAAATGAGATTACCTTGCCGCTGCACACCTGCCTCACCGACGAACAGGTGGCATACGTTATTGAACAGTTTACGGCGATTGTGAAAGAGTATACGGCATGATGAAACGATGGGAAGAGCTTCCCGATGCATTGCGAACGGAAGCGGTGCGCCCCTATTATGAGGCGCTGTGGAACAAACGCGGTGCGCTGGTCGCAAAACGCGTGTTTGACGTGACGGTGGCGGCGTTGATGCTGCTCATATTGCTCCCCGTGTTTTTGATCTTGGCGATCCTCATCAAGTTGGATTCACCCGGACCGGTGTTCTACCGTCAGGAGCGTGTCACTACTTATGGCGAGCGGTTTCGCATTTTCAAGTTCCGCACCATGTGCCAAAATGCCGACAAGATCGGCACGGCGGTGACGGTGAATGGGGATGCGCGCATCACCCGTGTGGGGCGGTTTTTGCGCCGCTGTCGGCTGGATGAGATCAGCCAGCTTCTGAACGTGTTGGACGGCACCATGACCTTTGTGGGCACACGCCCCGAAGTGCCGAAATACGTGGCGGCCTACACCCCCGAAATGATGGCGACCTTGCTGTTGCCGGCAGGTATCACCGGCGAAGCATCGGTGCGATATAAGGACGAAAGCACGTTGCTGGACAACGCCGAAGATGCCGATGCGGTGTACATAAACGAGGTTATGCCGGGTAAAATGCGGTATAATCTGCGTGCGCTCCTCGCATATAGTTTTTGGGGCGACATTAAAATTATGTTCATGACGGTGTTTGCCATGTTTGGCAAAGACTATGCACAGGATTGAGGTGTTTTGTGTGAAAGAGGGATTGGTGTCCATCATTACCCCCACCTATAACTGTGGGCGGTTTATTGCCCAAACGATGGACACGGTGTTGGCACAGACCTACACCGATTGGGAAATGATCATCGTGGACGATTGCTCCACCGATAACACCCGTGAGATCGTGGAAGCCTATATGGCGAAGGATGCGCGCATTCATTACCACTGCTTGGAACAGAATGCCGGCGCGGCGGTGGCGCGCACCACCGCGATGCAACTGGCCGAAGGCGAATACATGGCATTTTTGGACAGCGACGATCTGTGGATGGCGGATAAGTTGGAACGACAGCTCGGCTTTATGAAGGAGAACGACTACGCCTTCTCCTGCACAGCATATGAGCAGATCGACGAAGAAAGCAAGTCGCTCGACCGTGTGATCAAAACGGTGAAAAAGACGGATTACAACCGCCTGTTGCTGGATTGCCCCATGGGCAACTCCACCGTAATGTACTCGGTGGCGAAGATGGGCAAATTCGAAGTGCCCAACATCCGCAAACGCAACGACGATGCGTTGTGGTTGCAAATGCTCAAAAAAGAAAAATATATTTGGGGTATGCCCGATGTGCTGATGCGGTATCGCATCCGTCAAAACTCCATTTCCAGCAACAAGCTGAAGGTGATCAAATACCACTGGATTCTCTACCGTGAGATCGAACATCTGAACGTGTTTCGTGCGGCGTTCCACGTGTTCTGGTGGTGCGTGATCAAGGTGTTGCACATTAAGTAAAGTGAGGACAAGCCATGCGGGTGTTGCATATCAACTGCAATTATATGACAACGGTGTTGCACCAAACCATGGTGGAACATCTGGACAAGACCGGAGTGGAAAGTCATGTGTTTGCACCGGTTTACGATGCCGGGCGCGCCGTGATTCGCCCACGGGATAATGTGACCGTTTCGGAATGTTTCAATAAATGGGATCGGTTGCATTTTGGATATAAACAACGCAAGATCGCCCGTGGATTGCAACAGGCGGTGGATGTGAGCACGTTTGATTGCTTGCACGCCTACACCCTGTTTACCGATGGCAATTGCGCCATGCGGATGTCCGAAAAATACGGGATTCCCTTTGTGGTGGCGGTGCGCAGCACCGATATGAACGACTTTTTCCGCTACCGTCCGTGGTTGCGTGGGCTGGGCATGCGCATTATGCAACGCGCATCAGTGGTGTTCTTTTTGTCTCAACGGTACATGGACGATATGTTGAACAAATATGTACCCCCCAATATGCGTGAGGAATTGCGGCAAAAAAGTCGGGTGGTGCCCAACGGCATCGACGACTTTTGGTTGCAGAATCCGCCCCCTGCGAAAGAGCCGTCCAAAGACGGCACGGCACGCATCATTGTGGCAGGGCGCGTGAATCGCAACAAAAATCAGATCACGCTGATGCAAGCGGTGGACAAGCTGAACGCCGAGGGGTTTCCTGCTCACTTGACGGTGGTGGGACAGGTGGAAAATGAAGCGGTATTGACCGCGTTGCATGCGAGTACATCTGTGACCTATCATCCGGCGTGTCCAAAAGAGGAGTTGGTACATTTGTACCGCAAAAACGACCTCTTTGTGTTGCCTTCGTTCCAAGAGACGTTTGGCCTTGTGTATGCCGAAGCCATGAGTCAAGGGTTGCCGGTGCTGTATACGCGTGGTGAAGGATTTGACGGACAGTTCCCCGAAGGGACGGTCGGGTATGCGGTCGACCCCCATTCGGCAGAAAACATTGCAAAGACCATTCGTACTGCGTGGGACACCAAAGAGGTGCTTGCGCAAAACGGACCTGCGTTGGCGAAACAGTTTAACTGGGATGACATTGTGAGCGGATACAAGACGGTGTACGAAACTATCGTGTAAAGGAGGGAAAGCATATGGCGGTGTATTTGATCGGTGCGGCCTTGATCTATGTGAGTAATTTTTTGTGTAACAAGAAATGGAAAAACCATCCGAAGGATGCAAGAGATTACTTCATTCTGACTGCCTATGTGATCCTCTTTTTAATTGCCGCATTGCGTGGACCGAGTGTAGGGATCGATACGTCGCACTACATGGAAAAGTTCGATCGTATTCGTGAACACTCCTTTTTAGAGATCCTGTTCGGAGGGCTGTACTGTGAACGGGTGGAGTTTGGGTATGCATTCTTGAACAAGCTTCTCAGCCTTGTCACCAAAGAACCGTATATGATCGTGTTGGTCAACAGCGCCATCGTATGTGGCGGAATCGCCCTGTTCCAGCGCTTTTTCTTCGATGGCGACGACTTGATGTTCGTGATCGTGTTCCTTTGTGGGGGTACGTTTTTGCAATCTCTCAACGTGGCGCGACAGCTGATTGCGGTGGCACTGCTTCTGAACGCTTGGGGATTCCTTACGCATAAAAAGTACATTACGGCGGCGATCTTGTTTGTTGTGAGTTTGGGATTCCACATCATGGCGATCGTATGCCTTGTGATGGCATTTTTCTTCCTTGTGCGCGACAAGAAGCGTGTTGCAGGCGGTGTGATGGCGCTGTCCTTTGTCATCGTCGCTTGCTATCGCCCGATCTTGACCCTGTTGGCGCGGTTCATTTCCGCATTCAGTTATCTGTCGGGTGGGCACAACCGCATCACCGCCAACGGCATTTGGGCGATGTGGGCGGTGGAGGTGCTGATGGCGGCGTTCCTTTTGTGGTTGTATTTCCGCGGACGGGATCGTCTGTTTGGCTTCACACTTCCCACACGCGTGAACGATGGTGTGCACACGCTGTGCGTGCCGCTGTTTGTGATTTACTACATCGTGCTGACCTTTATCGGCACGCAGTTCAATTATTTCAATCGGTTTGGTGTATTTTTCCTGCCGTTCACAATGCTGCTGTTTTCTGACTTCGGCGCGATCGTTCGCGAAAAGTCGCGCAAACTGCACACGGTGTACACGGTGGGGTTGCATGTGTGTTTTATTGTGTATTTGGTGATTTCCACCTACACCGGGCAATTCCGATACAGCGTGTTGGTTTAACGGAGGCCGTCATGAAAGTGTTGCATATCATGAAAGCCCAAAAATTCACGAACGGAATCAGGGGGTTTTACGCGAAATATTTTCACAACGGTGAACACGAGATCGGGTATATCAACTACGCGGGTAAACCGACGTTGATATGCGAGGATGTTGCGCTTGCCCAACAGGAAGTGTATTTCGGCAAAAACCCGTTTTTGAATATGCGCCGGTTTGCGCGCATGGTCAAAGGATACGATCGGGTGGTCTTTCATTCGTACCTGCATCCGTTTTGGTTGCGTGCGTTTTTGGCATTTTCACCGCGCATATTGCACCGTATCGTATGGATTGAATGGGGTGCGGATTTGTATGAGTGGCGTGGAGAAGGGCGCAATCTGTTAGCCAAAATGATGCGTGCAGCAGACAAAAAGATCCGCACGGCGTGCGCCGCCGTGGTGTGCATTTTCCAACCTGATATGGCGCATTACCGCCGCGAGTTTCCCACGTCGCAAGTGCCGGTGTTTTTTGCACCGTACTGTTCTGCCAACGTGGTGGAGGAATATGCCCACTACGATCCGTCCGTGCGATTGGAACAGACGGTTCGCGAGGAGAAGTCGGAGGC
>JAZNTC010000077.1:0-6136 GCA_045591605.1 Acutalibacteraceae bacterium
GTTTACATTCTTCGACCTAAAACGAGTGGAATTTCGTGTGATTTTCGGTGCGGCGAAGGTGGCAAGGCTGTCGCCTGCCACCGACAACAAGCCGAAAAGCATCGAAATTATGCCGTTTTAGGCGTGTTCGGATGCGTCTCCGCTGCTTACTTCTTAATCAGTTTTTTCAGTTCCGTCACCAGTCCGACAGCACGGCTTTCATCTTTCACGATGCAGAGGAGTGTGTCGTCCCCTGCCAATGTGCCGACAACGTCTTTCCAATGCATGGAATCCATCGAGGCGCACACCGCCTGTGCCATGCCCGAAAGGCAACGCACCACCACGATGTTTCCGGCATAATCGATGCTCTGCACCGTGTCCGAAAACAGCGAATAGAACTGCCCCGAAATGGTCACACTTTCTGCTTTGGCAGGCGCATAACGATAGGTACCGTCGGCCGCCAACGTTTTCACAAGGCGCAGCTCTTTGATATCGCGCGAAACGGTTGCTTGCGTAACCTGAAATCCTTCCTGCCGCAACAGTTCCATCAAATCTTCCTGCGTTTCCACCGCGCGATCGCGCACGATCTCCAAAATCTTGGTATGTCGTTTGGTTTTCATTTTATTTCCGTCCTTTATATGATCTCCGATCAACGATCGGTCAATTTTTGTTCCAACACTTCATAGAACGCCGCCGGGCGCAACTGCAATACACGTGCCGTCAGCGAAGAACGCTGTACCGTTACCGTATCGCCGCGGGATAACGCGACCGCCTCTTCACCATCCACCGTCAAAAACACTTCGCGCCCTTCACTTTCGGGTTTCACGGTGAGTTGCGTGTTCTCGCCGAAAATGTAGGGGCGTGTGTGCAACGAATGCGGACAAATCGGCGTAACCAGCAAACAACTCACGGAAGGATCGACGATCGGGCCGCCTGCCGAAAGCGAATAGGCGGTGGAACCCGTGGGGGTCGCCACAATGACACCGTCCGCTCGATAAGACACCACCGGGTGACCGTCACTCGACACGGTGAGGTGAATCATCCGCGACGGATTGCCGCGCGAAATCACCGCTTCGTTCAATGCATACAGCACACGGTCGCCATCCGCTTTATGTACCGTGACTTCCAGCATCATGCGATGGCTGACGTTCGCCGCATCGCCGCACAGCAGTTCCAGTGCCGACAGATCATCCGCTTCCATCCCTGCCATAAATCCGAGATGTCCGCAGTTGATGCCAAGCACCGCAATGTCAAAACGCGCGGCGTGTTTTGCCGCGTGGATCAACGTGCCGTCGCCGCCAAGTGCGATCACCAGATCGACATCCCGAAACAACTCGTCACATTCTTTTGGAGGAAAGTGCGTATCCTGCGGTAACACGACCGCAATGCCGAGTGTATTCAATTTTTCGCACACCGCAGACAACACGGCATCTACACCCTGCACCTTACGGTTTGGCAATATAGCCACGCGCATACCAAAACCTCCTTACAAATGTGTAAAGGCTTCGTCAACCAACGCTTTCACGTCAACCAACGCATTGTGTTTACCGCGGCAAAGCACCGCGAGATACTCGATATTCCCCTCACCGCCGCGAATGGGCGAATAGGTCAACATGCGGCAACCGCATCCATATTCCGAAAAACACGAAAGCAGATTGGAAAGCACGGTACGGTGCACCGCACGGTCTTTCACCACGCCGTTTTTGCCGATTGCCGAACGTCCTGCTTCAAACTGCGGTTTGATCAAACAGACCAAACGTGCATCGGGCGAGAGCAGATGTAACGTCGAGGGAAGCACCTGCGAGAGCGAAATAAACGAAACGTCGACACAACAGAACGACGGTGTTTCATCGATGTGTTCACGCACTGCCGCATCGCGAACATCGGTGTGTTCAATGCAGACCACCGCCGCATCTTCGCGCAACTTGGGATGCAACTGATTCGACCCGACGTCCACCGCATACACAAGCCGTGCACCGTGCTGACGCATACAGTCGGTAAAGCCGCCCGTGGAGGCGCCGACGTCCATCGCCACCACACCGTTCAAATCCAAGTCGGCCGCTTGAATGGCTTTTTCCAATTTGTAACCGCCGCGCCCCACATACCGTTCCTGTGCATTACAACACACAGTATCGTCATCGGTGATTGATGTGGCAGGTTTTGTCACCACACGACCGTTCACCGTTACTTCACCGGCTTCTACGTGGCGTTTCGCGGTATCGCGACCGCCAAACATTCCATTTTGCACCAACCACGCATCCAGCCGCACACTCATGATGCACCGTCCTCAACCGTGCGAAGAACACCTTCCACATCCAACCCTACTTTGTGCAAACCGGAAGAGACCGAACACACACCGGGATTTTCGTGGATGGCGTGCAATTCATAGCGACGGGCAAATCCGCGCTCAGCTAATCGACTGCCAAACCATTCGCCCACGCCACCGCATGCAACCCCTTCCTCAAAGAACAGCACACGGTAGTACGGCAATGCCAAATCCACACATTTCATGTCAATCGGCTTGATGCGATTCAATTTGAGCACCGAAACCGCCTGTTTATTCATTGCCAGCAAGCGCGCCGCTTCCAACACGTTCGCCGTAATGCGCCCGTACGTGATAAGCAACGTTTTGGCACCTTCCGCGCGGAACAGGGTGTACGGACGTTCCGACGGGGTGTATTCCTGCGGCATCGGGAGTGGAATTCCCTTGGGATACCGCACAGCCACCGGCCCTTCGGTGGCATAGATGGCTTTTTTGAGATGAACTTCCAGTTCTTCAAACGTCGCAGGCGAATACACTGTCATATCCGCCATGCTGTTGAGCATCGCCACGTCGTAAATACCTTGATGTGTTTCACCGTCGTCGGGAACGATGCCGGCACGGTCGATCGCCAGCACCACGTGACTTTTGAGCAACGCAGTATCGTTCACCAACTGGTCGTAACAGCGCTGCAAGAAGGTGGAATACACCGCAAACACCGGGCGCAACCCACCCTGTGCCATACCCGAACAGAAGGTAACGGCGTGTTCTTCGGCAATGCCCACGTCAAAGAAACGCGAGGGATATGCCGCGGCAAAATCGTCCAAGCCCGTGCCGCTTGTCATCGCCGCCGACACGGCACACAGCAACTCGTCTTCCGCGGCAAACTTTTGCATTTGTTTGCCGAAAACCGTGGAAAACGTGGTGGTAGGTGCCGCGGTGCGACCGGTTTCGGCATCAAACTGCCCCACACCGTGATACACGTCGGGATTTTTGAGCGCAAAATCACAGCCTTTGCCTTTGGTCGTCACCACGTGAAGCAACACGGGACGTTCCAATTTTTTCGCGGTGGACAACGCTTCGTCCAGCGAGGGGATGTTGTGACCGTCCACGGGACCGAGGTAATGGAATCCCATTTCCTCGAACATTGTACTGGAACGGTACAAGCGCCGTTTCATCTGATCCTTTTGGCCGCCGACAAAACGGTACAGGGGGCGACCAATCAACGGAATATGGTTGATGACTTTCCCAAATCCTTGTTTGAAACGCACATAACGGCGGCGAATACGCAGTTTCGCCAGATGGCGCGCCACAAATCCCACGTTTTTATTGATGGACATACGGTTGTCGTTCAAAATCACGATCAAGCGATCGTGACTGCGACCGGCGTTGGTCAGCCCTTCGTAGGCCATACCGCCCGTCAGCGCCCCATCGCCCAGCACGGCGACAACGTATCCGTCCTCGCCTTTCAGTTTTTTCGCTTTTGCCAACCCGTTGGCGGCCGAAACCGAGGTGCTGCTGTGTCCTGTGATAAAGCAGTCGGTTTCGCTTTCCGACGGCGACGGAAAACCCGAAATACCGCCTTCACGGCGCAAGGTGGAAAACTGCGCGGCACGGTCGGTCAACAACTTATGCACGTAACATTGATGCCCAACGTCCCACACCACTTGATCGTTCGAAAAATCGAACGCACGGTGCATCGCCACCGTCAATTCCACCACACCGAGATTGGAGGACAAATGACCGCCGTTTTTGGAAACGGTATCGATCAAAATCTGTCGGAGTGTGGCGCACAACTCATCCAGATCGCTTTTATTCATCGCTTTTAACGCGTCCCCATCGGGAATCGTCGTATACAAAGCCGCAGACTCCGACATTCTTTCTCATTCCTTTCGCTTATGCAATGCGAACCAGCAACGCGCTTGCCAAAGCACGCAGATGTTCCGCTTCACCGCCAAACACATCCAACGCCTGTAACGCCGTTTGGGTGCGTGCGCTTGCCAATTCCTTGGCACCGTCCACCCCGAGCAACGTCACGTAGGTCGTCTTTTCGTTTTCTTCGTCACTACCCACAGGTTTTCCCAAAATGTCGGGCGTAGACGTGGCATCCAACACATCATCAATAATTTGGAATGCCAATCCCATTTCATACCCGAATGTATACGCCGCTTGCAGTTTCTCTTCGTCTGCATCCGCCAGCAAAGCGCCCATACGGCAAGCGGCACGAATCAACGCCGCCGTTTTACCTGCCTGCAAGGTGACAAGTGTATCCATATCGATGCGTTTGCCCTCACAGCGAAGATCCATCACCTGACCGCCGATCATGCCGCCGATGCCGGCCGCATCCGCCAATTCAAATGCCGCCGCCAATGCCGCTTCGGGAGAAACAGCCGCACGCGCCTTGGGCGAAAGCATGGTTTCAAATGCACGGTTGAGCAATGCATCCCCCGTGAGCAACGCCATGGTTTCGCCGTATGCCGCGTGCACCGAAGGCTTTCCGCGGCGCAAGGGGCTGTTATCCATACACGGCAAATCGTCGTGTACCAATGAGTAACTGTGGATCATTTCAATCGCGCAAGCAAATGGTAACACCGCCGCAGGATTGCCGCCGCACACACGGCAAAATTCCATCACCAACACAGGTCGCAAGCGTTTGCCGCCTGCCGCCGTGGCATAGGTCATGGCTTCGGGAACGGGCACGTAATCCTCCGCCCCCGAAGGCAACCACACGGGCAACTCCGCTTCGATTGCCGCCAAATGCTGTTTCAACACGTCGGAATACATAGCGTTACTCCCCTGCTTCTTCTGCCGACTCTTCGGGTGCGGTCAATTTCACAATGCGCTGTTCCGCCTCTTGCAACTGCTTGGCACAATAGGCGGTGAGGCGCGTACCTTCTTCGAACAGTTTCATGGAATCGTCCAGAGGACAACGCCCACTTTCCAATGCCGCCACAATCTGCTCCAAACGAGCCATGGCTTTTTCAAACGTCCATTCGGTCGTCATTATTCTATCCCCTTCACGTCGGTCACGGTACAGTCCACTTGTCCGTCCGCCAACCGTATATTCAACCTTTCGCCAACCACCGCTTGTCCCGCCGAAGTGAGCGGTTGTCCGTCGTGCATCGCCATGGCATATCCGCGGGAAAGCACCTTCAACGGACTGAGCGCATCCAGTTTGGCGCTGAGTGCCGACAGCCGTTTATCCGCGCCTTGCAATGCCAATGTTCCTGCCGATGCCAACGCACGGGTTAAATAATCAAGCCTTACCCCTTGCTCTTCCACCAAAAACAGCGGAGTCGAAAGGCAACGGCGCTCTTTCAGTGCCGCCAGACGTTTGTTTTCGCGTTCCAACGTGTGGCGCATATCCTGTTGCAACGTCCATTGCCGTTGCTTCAAAAACGCGAGCAACTGCTGTTGATCGGGCACCGCCAGTTCTGCCGCGGCAGAGGGTGTCGGTGCACGCAGATCCGCCGCAAAATCGCAGATGGTGAAATCCGTTTCGTGCCCCACTGCCGAAATCACGGGAATGGCGGATGCTGCCACCGCACGCGCCACACGCTCATCGTTAAACGCCCACAGGTCCTCAATCGAACCGCCGCCGCGCCCGATGATGATAACATCTGCCGCACACAGACGGTTCAAGCGTTCCAGCGCATCCACCAATTGAGGCGGTGCACCGTCCCCTTGCACCAGCACGGGCACCAGCACCACTTTGGCCATCGGAAAACGACGCCCCAACACGTTGATGATGTCTCTGACCGCCGCGCCCGTTGGGGAGGTGATGATACCTACCCTTGACGGTATCTTGGGAAGCGGTCTCTTGCGCTCGGGCGAGAACAAGCCCTCGGCCTCGAGCTTTTTCTTTAAGTCGGCGGCCAGCGGTCTTAGGAGACAAGA
>JAZNTC010000078.1:0-1531 GCA_045591605.1 Acutalibacteraceae bacterium
GTCTCGCACCCTTCACTATATGATACAAATCTATTATACCCTATTATTTCTTAACTGTCAATACTTACCAAAACAGCGTACGCGCACGCCGTTTTGGTATTACAGTTTCATGGTCAGGCCGATGCGGCGACGTTTCACGTCCACCGACAGCACTTTCACCTTCACAACCTGCCCCACCTTCACCGCTTCCAGCGGATGCTTGATGAACCGATCGCAGATCTGCGAAATGTGCACCAATCCGTCCTCGTGCACGCCGATGTCCACAAAGCAACCGAAATCAATAACGTTGCGCACCGTGCCCGTGAACACCATGCCTTCTTTCAGGTCTTTCAGTTCCATGATGTTGCCGTCACGCATCAGCGGCGGCGGCAATTCGTCGCGCGGATCGCGCCCCGGTTTGGGCAGTTCCTTCAAAATGTCGGTCAAGGTGGGCAGACCCACGCCGAGTTCCTCCGCCAGCTCCTCGTTCGCCGTCGTGGGCAACCCTTCTGTCTGCCCCACCGCGACACCGTATTTTTTCAACAACTTTTCGGCGGCGGCATAACTTTCGGGGTGTACGGCGGTGTTGTCCAACGGATTTTTGCCGCCTGCCACACGCAAAAAGCCGGCGCATTGCTCAAACGCTTTCGGGCCGAGTTTCGGCACCTTCAAAAGGGTGCGGCGATCGGTGAATGCCCCGTTTTGCTCGCGGTATTCCACGATGTTTTTCGCCACAGCGGCACTCACACCTGCCACATATTCCAAGAGCGAGGCAGAGGCGGTGTTCAAATCCACCCCCACCGCGTTCACACAATCCTCCACCACGCCCGAAAGCGCATCGTGCAGGCGGTTTTGCGGCATATCGTGCTGATATTGTCCCACACCGATGGCTTTCGGATCGATCTTCACCAGTTCCGCCAACGGATCTTGCAGGCGGCGCGCAATGGACACCGCCGAACGGAGCGACACATCGAATTCCGGGAATTCCTGCGCCGCAAGTTTGGATGCGGAATACACCGATGCACCGGCTTCGCTCACCACCATATAACTCACCTTGTGCGGCAGATCACGCAACATCCCTGCCACAAACGCCTCTGATTCGCGTGAAGCGGTGCCGTTGCCGATGGCGATAGCCGTCACGTGATGCTTTTTAATGAGGGCGGTGAGTTTCTGCGCCGCTTCGGCGATGCGCGATTGCGGCGGTGTGGGATACACCACCGTGGTTTCCAACACCTTACCCGTCGGGTCGCACACCGCAATTTTGCATCCCGTACGATATGCCGGGTCAAGTCCCAAGGTCGCGTGTCCTTTCACGGGCGGTTGCATCAGGAGTTGGCGCAAATTCTGCCCAAACACTTTAATGGCGCCTTCGGCGGCGGTTTCGGTCAGGTTCGCGCGCACCTCCCGTTCCAGCGAAGGGAACAGCAAGCGGCGGTAACCGTCCACCGAGGCGGCTTCCACCAATTTGCCGCAAAGGGATGCGTTCTTCACGTAACGGCGCAACACGGCGTTTTCGCCTGCCATTTCGGGCAGTTCCACCCCCACGCGCAAG
>JAZNTC010000079.1:0-7273 GCA_045591605.1 Acutalibacteraceae bacterium
CGCTTGGCCTCCGACTTGGTTACATTGTCGGAAAACGGGTTACACACGTGTTGTTTCTTTGGACACAGAAAGATCCGCGAGACCGAAGAGTTGAGGGTGCGCTTGTGTGCCGTAATCGAAGATTTGATTCTGAAATGTGGGGTAGACACCTTTTTGTTCGGCAGTAAAAGTCGATTCAACGACCTCTGCCATGAACTGGTTACCGCGATGAAACAAAAATATCCACACATAAAACGCGTGTACGTGCGAGCGGAATTTCCGGTGATTCACGAGGATTATAAAGCCTATTTACTGGAATCGTACGAGGAAACCTATTATCCTGTACAATATTCTTAACGCACACAAGGCGGTGTACGTTGAACGTAACTGGGAGATGATACGCCGCAGCCGTTATTGTGTTGTGTATTATGATGCGAAAAACGCCCCTGCTGTGTGCCCGAGCGGCACAAAAATCGCGCTGGACTATGCAATAAAGCAACAGAAAGAGGTCTTTCTTTTTCCGTAACAAACAGAGGAGATATGCGTGGCATATCTCCTCTGTTTTTATTTCGTATTATTTCACCGCTTCGCCGGCGGCGTGGGCGGCGGCGAGGGTGGCCGCCGAAAGGGCGGTGCGGTCGGTGGCATCCGCGTGCACCGCGAGGGCAGGGGCGCTATTCAGCACCGTCAGCACGGGGGCAAGTTGGGTTTCCACCTGCACGCCGTCGGCGCGGTCTGCCCCGGCGGCGGTGAGCAACACCGTCTTTTTCGGGGTGGTAATGGGAGGGCGCACACCGCGCACAAAGCGTGCCGACCAATAGCGTTGCAGGCGGTCGATCACCGCTTTCAGCGGCGCAGGAAAGGAGCGGTTATACACAGGGGTGGCAAACACCAACACCTCTGCCGCTTCCAACGCATCATAAAACACGTCCAAATCGCGGTGGTGGCATCCGTTCGTTTCGCGGCACACGCCGCAATCGTCACACGGGGAGGCGGCAAGCGAAAACGCATCGAAACGGGTGACCGCCGCTTCGCCGATGCCGTCAAGGCAGGCGGCAAGCAGGTGGGCAGTCGTGCCCTCTTTGTGTGGCGAGCCATACAGTACCAATACACGGGTCATACGCTCACCTCATTCCCACAACGGCATCACAACGGTGTAGTGTCCGCCGTCGGTCAGCGAGAAGTAGTGGTTAATGATCTGATGCCACGTCCATCCTGCCTCGTTGGCATAGCCGATCGCGCCGTACTGGCTGAGCCCCAGCGCGTGGCCGTGTCCGCGCACCGTGAAGGTGATAAGATCGGTTTCCTCATCGTATGCCACCGTGAAACAGTGGGAACGCAGACGGCTTGAACCGATCGCTTTGCGGATGTCAATGCCGCGCAGATATACCTTTTCGCCGTCCTCGTAGTAGTAGGCATTGGTGTTCACCACGTAGTTGCCCTCGCCGTCGAAGGTTTTTCCAAACAGCGGCAGGTCGCCCTCTTCATACAAGGCTTCCACCGACTCGCCGTCGGTTTTGTCCGCCACGTAGGCATCCAGTTTGTTTTTCAGTTCCGTCCATGTGATGGAATAGGTGGTGGTCAAGCGATCGGAATACGAATACTTTTGTATGTATTCATCGGTATCGTATGGGCTGGCGACACTTTGCAAATAGGGGAGAGCCGCCTTGTATACGTTTTGGCAACTGGCGGTTGCTCCGTTGCAACTGGCGGAGTACATCGCGCACAGCGGCATTTTATTGAGTGCCGTTTGGGTGGAGTCGATCATCTTTACACCCACTACGTCCCCCACCGCTTCATAGATCTTGCGATCGTTAGCATTGGTAAGGTCGATGGAGGAGGAAATGGAAAAGGTGCTGCCGCCCATGGAAGAATACAGCAGATAGGTGTAACTTGCCACCGCTTGCGCTTTTTGCGCTTCGGTGGAGTTTTGCATGGTGCGTGCCGCACCCATTTCAGTTTTCACTATACACGCCACGGCGTATTGCAGGTCTTCTCGCGTTTGCAAGGTGGACACCGCACCGCCGGCAATGCGCACCTTGATGCCGCGATAGAAATTGCTTTCCGCCACTTGGCTCATAATGCCGTCGTTCGCAGGGGGTGCCGTCGGCTTGGTGGTGGTCGTGGTGGTGGGTTTGGTGGTGGTCGTCGTGGTGGTCGTGGCCTCTGTCGCCGTGGTCGTGGTGACGGGCGGCAGGGTGGTCGCGGTCGTGGTGGTAGTCGCCCCTGTCGTGGTGGTAGTGACCGTCGGGGCGATCGGTGCCGTGGTGGTCACGGCATCTTCCGTGGCGGTTGTATCCGTTGTCGTGGTGGTTTCCGTCACGGTGGACGATCCGTCCGTTGTGGGATCGGGTTCGGGGAACTCGATATCCGGCACGATGTCACTGCTCTGCTGTTGGGTAGTGGTCGTGGTGGTCGCCGTCGTGACGTTATCGTCACGCATGGAGGGCGGATACAACACGTGAGGGTTATAGGAAATCTCCATATCGGTTTCGTTTGATGTGCCCAGCGGCAACCGACGCGCCGCCACAACCAGGCGCACACCCTCCACACCCACGGTGTCGGACGCATCGGTTTCCAACAACAAGAGGGTATCGTCCCGTTGCACCGTGACCGATGTGAGGAACAGCGAACGCACCTTCAATGCATCCGCAAATGCCAGGAAATCCTCGTTGCTGTCGAAGGATGCCAAGCGGTAATCGAAGGTGGGGTCGTCCTCGTCCACGTATAACACTGCAAACACTTCGTAGTTGCCGGTGGAATACACCGTGTTCATCTCCACACGGGGATGGCGCAACAGGAAGTTCGCATCGGTATAATTCACGAGATCCGAAAACATCTGCCCGTCGCCCGTGTTGTTGCCGTGAATGACATACGAACGGTTGATCGAGGCAGGGGAGGACATCGCCACGTTATCGTCGAAGAAGGGGACACCGTAATGGGAGGGGCGTCCCGAAAAATCGGTGGTGGCATAGTCATACACGCCGTTTTGCATCACGGGGTAACTGATGGCGGTGTTGCTGATGCGCACCCAACCGCGAATATCGGGATTCTTTTCATACAAGGCATAAAACCGCGAAAGCATTCCTTTGGGGAAGTCGGCGGCGTTGTATCCCGCGTTTTCGGAGTCGCGGTCATACAGCAATTCCAGCGAAACGAACTGTTCGCGGTTTTGCGCAGGGACAATCACGTGGGAATTCAGCCAAAAACCGCCGAACACCAAACTGCCGATCAACATCAGCCACACGATCAATTTGAAGATCCACAACAGCGGACGGTCGCCGCGCCACGGGAAAATGAAGGGCAAGAAACGGCGCCGTTTGGTGGGTGTTGCCACGGGAATGACGGGTGCTTTTTCCTCCTCGCTTAACATGAGTCCGCCTGCCATCACGGTGGGATACGCCTCCAAATAGCGGCGCACGATGTCGAGTGCGTGGCAGGTGGCGGTTTCGCGCACGGTGTCGCGACCGCCTACGGTGACGTGCAGTTCTTTGATCCACACGCGACGTCCGTCGGCAAGCGACAAAAACACCGTACCCACGGGTTTGCCTTCGCTCGAGGTGGGACCGGCTTCACCGGTAATGCCGACACCGAGCGTACTGCCGCCCACGCGGCGCACACCCACCGCCATCGCTTGCGCGGTTTCGGCCGAAACCGCGCCGTGTGCCGACAGGGTGTCCTCGGGCACGCCGAGCATATCGCGTTTGATTTCTTTGGAATAGGCGGCGATGCCGCATTCAAACACCGACGAAGCACCCGACACCTCGGTGAGTTTGCCCGAAAGCAACCCGGCGGTGCAGGATTCGGCGGTGGCGATCGTCATGTTCTTATCGGTCAAGAGGTGCACGACGGCCTCTTGCAAACTGCTTACGTCACGTCCGAACACAAACGAGCCAAGCCGCTGTTCCACCTCGGCTACCACGGGGGCACACAAGGCTTCCGCCGCATCAAGTGTGTCCGCTTTGGCGGTGATACGCACCAAAATTTCGCCACCTTCGGTGGCAAAGAAGGTGAGCGACGGGTTGATTTCGGTCAAGCAATCCGACAGCCGTTCCACCACGGCGGTTTCGGACAAGCCGAACACCCCCACCGTGTGGGTGGCAAACGTCCCGTGATTGTGCGAGGATAAAAACGGGAGCAGTTTCTGCCGAATCAACGGAATCAACCGCGAGGGAGAGGCAGGCAACAGCAAAAACAACTGTCCGTATTTTTCGGCGGCAAAGCCGTCCTCCTCGCCAAAGGCAACCACGCCGCGCGAAAACCCGTTTTCGAGCGACAGACCCAACGTGGAACACAGCGTTTGGGTTGTTTCTTTCATCTGGGTGGTGCAAACGACCACACAGTCGCTGTCGCGCATGGATTCGCTCAACGTATCCCGTAACGGCGTGTCGGCGGATTCCACCCCGCGTTGTGCCGCAATGGAAAGCCCGAAAGCAGGCAATTCACGGGTCAACAGTTGTGTAACCGAAGGTAACACCGTACCGACGGTGATGATGTCCGTTTTCATACGGCACCTCCTTTGTCAAAATCAATCGGCGGGGGCATCCACCGGCAAACGTCGAATACCGGCGATGGCTTCTTCCATCAACTCTTCCCACGGAAGAGCTTGTTCGGCTTCTTCCAGCATCGCCACCGTGGGGCGCGTGCGCGGATGGCGCGGCGTGAACACGGTGCAGCAATCCTCATAGGGTTGAATGGAAATGTCAAACGTATCGATGTGACGGGCAATGCGGATGATCTCCTCCTTGTCCATCCCGATAACGGGACGGAACACAGGCATGGTGCACACCGCATCGGTGCAGGCGAGCGCCTGGGCGGTCTGGCTTGCAACCTGCCCCAAACTCTCGCCCGTGATAAGGGAATGGCACCCGTCCTCGGTTGCCACCCGTTCGGCAATGCGCATCATGAAGCGGCGCATCAGCAGGGTGAACAGTTCTTCGGGACAACGGCGGCTGATCTCCTCTTGAATACGGGTGAACGGCACGATGTTCAGCGAAATGCGACCGGCGTATTTCGCCACCTGCGACAGCAGGGAGATCACCTTCATTTCGGCACGCTCACTGGTGTAGGGCGGCGAGGCAAAATGAATGGCGGTGAGTTCCAATCCGCGTTTAGCCATCATATAGGCCGCCACGGGAGAGTCGATGCCGCCCGAAATGAGCAAACCCGAACGCCCTGCCGTTCCGACAGGCATGCCGCCTGCACCCGGCAACTGCGCCGCGTGGATATACGCACCGAAATCGCGGATTTCCACCATAATGAGCAGTTCGGGATCGCGCACGTCCACTTTCAAATGAGGGAATTGGCTCAACACCGCACCGCCCACTTCGGCACAGATCGAGGGCGAGCCAAGGGGGAAGGATTTGTCACTGCGTTTTGCCTCCACCTTGAAGGTTTTGGCACGGCGCAACTGGTCGGCCAGATAGCGCGGTGTTTCGTCACAGATCACCGTCATATCCTTTTCCACCACCCGTGCACGGGAAAAAGCGGAAATGCCGAACACGTGTGCCACACGGTCGGATGCGGCATCCAGATCAATGCCGTCCTGCAACGGTTCGATGTAAATGGTGGATTGCGCGCGGCGAATCTGGAAACTGCCGAGCGAGCGCAAACGGCGTTTCAGATTTTTCACCAGAATATCTTCAAACGTGCCGCGATTTAAGCCTTTCAGGGCCAATTCGCCGTTTTTGATCAACAGAATTTCTTGGGGTATGTACACAGAGGTATCCTCCTTAGGGTGCGGTGGTGGCCGCCGTGGTGGATTTGGTGGTTGTGGTGGTCGTAGTGGTGCTGCCCGTCGTAGTTGACGTGGGCGGTTTTGTGGTCTTGCCGCCACCACCCGTTGTGGTGGATGCAGGCGGTTTTGTGGTCTTGTCGCCGCCACCCGTTGTGGTGGATGCAGGCGGTTTTGTGGTCTTGCCGCCACCCGTTGTGGTGGAGGTGTTCGGCTTGGTGGTGCTTGTGCCGCCGGAAGATTTGCCGCCGTAGAATTCGTGCGGCGTGAGTTTCTTGGCTGTATACCAGCGGTACGGCATGATTACGTCTTTGTTGGTGGTAACCTCGGTGGCAGGCTTCGCTTCTTCGCCGCTGCGCACACGACGTGCGATCACCGCCAAGCGCGCATTGTCAAATTGTGCAATGCTTTTGGGGGTGCAGGTATACAAAATCAGCAGTTCATCGCTTGCTTTGACGTCCACATTAAAGTCATAAAGCGAGCGCGCACGCAGACCGTCCACGTATTTCAAAAACTGATCGTTGTTGGTGAAAGAGGTTGCCTGAATGGAATAGTAATGTTCCACTTTGGCGTTGGAATCCTGCAGTACCACCGCAAAGATTTTGTATTGCCGTGTATCAAACAGCGTGTCCAACGTGATGATCTGGTTGGCATTGCGCATGTTGTTGATGTTGGTGGCCAGATTATTGAGACTCGCAAACATTTGACCACTCGCCATGTTGTGCCCGTAGATCACCAAGCTCTTGTTGGTGCTGCCTGCGGAATTCAGTTTGGTGTTGCTGTCAAAGAAGAGCGCTCCGTTTTTGTTGGGGTTGCGGTAAAAATCGTGGGTGAGGTAATAGTCGTTGTCCGCGCTGTACATCACTTCACGGTCGACACCGCAAGCGGAATATTTGAGCCATCCGCGAATGTCGGTGTTGAGATAATAGAGCGTTTTCAAGTCGTCGCGGATGCCGCCGGGATATCCGTCCCACGCCTCGGCTTTGGCGGTGAGTTCGGGATCTTGATTGCCGTAACGAATGTCGTGCAGTTCCTGCGCCAACGTTTCGTTTTGCTTCGGAATGATCACCGCTTCGTTCAACAGCACCGACAGAGCGCCGACAAACACAAGCAGCGAAACCACCAGCAACAGTTTGCGCGCGATCTCCATGATCGGGTCACCGTGATAAGGAATCAACGCATCCAACGGACGGCGGCGTTTTTTCTTTTTGGGGACGTAGTGTTCGGCAATGGTCGCAAGCGACACCATCCCGTCGGGAAGTGGCTCTTGGTGTGGCTCTTCCACGGGGTCGTTTGTCGCATCGGCGGTCAATGCGTCCGCTTCTTCTTCGGCAGGAGAGAGGTCGTTCCCATCGCGCTTGCGCAGATTTTCCACAAACGCCAGCGCATCGTTCACGTCCTCATCGTCGGCCGAAAGAGATTTGTAAAACGCATCAATCTCGCGTTCGTCCATGGGGCGTTCTCCTTTCTTTGAAACGTTTCTTAAGCAGAGGAGGCATATCCGAACCCGATGTTAACGGGCCGATTTTCCCCTCGGCTGTGTTAAAATGCTCGTAAATC
>JAZNTC010000080.1:0-6575 GCA_045591605.1 Acutalibacteraceae bacterium
GCTTGGCCTCCGACTTGAGCGGTAGCAACAAAGCCGGTGGGGATGGTGCGGATCACCTTCGTAAGATCCAGGTATTCCGCCACTTCATCCTCTTCCAACATGTAGCTGATGTTGCCGCCGTTGCGCTCATCCCAGCCCTGACGGTACATATTCGCGGTGGTACGTTTCATTTCCTCCACAAAAGGAGCTTTCAAAATGTCTTTCATGCTCTTGCCTCCAACACAGTTTTTTCATAGTCACGCACAGCGGTGATGTAATCCGCCGGTACACCTTCACGGCGCAGGTACTCCGCCCACACGTCGCCGAACGGCGCGGTTTTGAGTTCTTCCTGCAACACCATCAATTCGGTCAGATTGTGTTCATCCTGCAACGCCTTCAACTTCGCGTTCGGCTGCAACAGGGCAAACAACAGTGCCTTCGACACGTTGCGCAAGCCCGTCACCCACGCGGAAATGCGGTTGATGGATGCATCGAAATAGTCGGTCGCAATGAACACGCGATCCAGCGCGTCGCAACGCACGATCTCTTTCGCAATCTCACGGGTCTCGTCATCGAACAGCACCACGTGGTCGGAGTCCCAGCGGATGGGACGGGTCACGTGCAACGCGATCTTTTCGTTGAACAGCAACAGCGACGAGATCTTATCCGACACCACTTCGGTGGGATGATAGTGACCGTTATCCATCAGCGGCGTCAACCCGTTCGCGGCGGAATAGGACAGCGTGAACTCCGCCGAACCGACGGTGTACGCTTCCACACCGATGCCGAACACCTTGGATTCCAGCGTGATGTAGACCTTCTTCTTGTCGTAGGGGATCGAAAGGATCTCATCCAGCGACTTCTTGAAACGGGCACGCGGACCCAAGCGGTCGCCGGGGATGTCTTTGTAGCCGTCGGGAATCCAGATGTTCATCACCGCAGGAATACCCGTCTCATTGGCAAAATACTCCGCAATGCGGATGCAAGCACGGCCGTGCTCCACCCAGAAACGGCGCACATCCTCGTCCGGAGAGGAGAGGGTCAAGCCGTCCTTCACCATTGGGTGAGAGAAATAGGTGGGGTTGAAATCCAGACCCATGCCGCGTTCCTTCGCAAACGCGACCCATTTGGCAAAATGCTTCGGCTCGATCTTGTCGCGATCCACATACTCGCCCTCATCAAAGATGGCGTAGCATGCGTGCAGATTCAACTTCTTTTTACCGGGCAGCAACGACAGCACTTTGTCAAAGTCCGCCATCAACTCGGCAGGCGTGGTGGCCTTGCCGAGATAGTTGCCGGTGGTCTGCATGCCGCCCGACAGCGCTTCCTTGCTGTCGAAACCGATCACGTCGTCCCCCTGCCAGCAATGCACCGACACGGTCACGTCTTTCAACGCATTCAATGCTTGCTCGGTGTCCACGCCCAGCGCTTCATACATTGCTTTTGCTTCCATGTATCTGCTCATGTTGATGTCCTCCTTCAAACTTCTTGAATATCAAACGTGCGGATCACAATGTTCCGCGCATCTTGCAACGTAAGGGTGCTGTCCGCCGCCATCAACTGCGACAGCATGTTGCCCGTGGCCGTGCCCTCCACCGGGCCGGCGGTCACGCGGCGCCCCGTGTATTCACGGGTCAAACGGTTCAGGTAACGGTCCTTACAACCGCCGCCCACGATGGCGATCTTATCCACGCGCTTGTTCGCAATACGCTCGATCTCTTCCACCGTCTTTTTGTAAATCGCCGCCAGCGAATGGTACACACAGTTCAGCACGTCACCCAGCGGCAGATCGGGCTTTTTGAGATAGGTGCGGATCGCCTCGATCATATTCTCGGGAGCCAAGAACGCTTCGTCGGTCGGGTCGATGGTGTCGGTGAACTCGCTCGCCATCGCCATCGCCATCATCTCATCGTAGGTGTACTTCTTGTCCAGGTTGCGGCGAATGTTTTGGAACAGCCACATGCCCATGATGTTTTTGAGGAAACGGAAACGGTACTGAATACCGCCCTCGTTCGCAAGGTTTGCCTCCATCGCCGCCGGGGAGGTCACGGGATACAGGTTTTCCGTTCCCACCAAACTCCACGTACCCGACGAGATGAACACGCTGTGCTCGTCGATCGGGCAGGCCGCCACCGCCGAAGCCGTATCGTGCGAGGGGCACAACATCACGGTGCAATCAAAACCCACCTGTTCGCGAATCGCAGGCAAGAAGTTGCCCACCACCGTGCCGGGCAACGACGGTTTTTCAAAAATACGGGTGGGGATCCCCAACTTATCAAGGATCTCCGTGTCCCACTCCTTGCTTTCGGCGTTCAGCAAGTTGGTGGTGGTCGCGTTGGTGTATTCGTTCTTACGCACACCCGTCAACTTATACCCCAGGTAATCGGGCATCATCAAGAAATGTGCCGCACGGTCCAACTTACCCGACTTTTTGTCGCAATACAGTTGATACACCGTATTGAAATCCTGCTGTTGAATGCCCGTCTTGGCATACAACTCCTCACGGCTCACGATATCGAACACCTCGGCAGGAACACCGGCAGTACGGCTGTCGCGATACGCCACGCAGGGGCGGATCTCCTCGCCCTTTTCGTCCAACAGCACGTAGTCCACACCCCACGTGTCGATCGCCATGGTGGTGGGAATTTTGCCGAGTTCTTTGCAACGGGCAATACCGGCCACCACGTTGGCAAACAATTCGTCAATATCCCAAGTGAGTGTACCGTTTTGCGGCTTCATCCCGTTTTCAAAGCGGTAGACCTCCTGAGTTTCCAGACGACCATCCTTCAGTTCCCCCAACAGGTGTCGACCGCTGGAAGCGCCGATATCGATCGCCAAACAGTAAGACATGGCACAACCTCCTTCGGTTTGTAAAATTTTACATTAATGTATTGTAACACAGTTTTTGGGGAATTGCAATACCCCAAATCAAGTAAATACAATGTGTTTCCCCCTCACGGCAACCTCTTCGCGCCATTTCAGCAAAAGGGAAAACAATAATACTATTTTTTGGTATATTTCTATTGACTTTACCAATACGGTATGGTACATTGAACTTGCACAAACAGCGTGCAAAAGTATGTCACTCCGGCAATAAAGGAGGATGTTCACGATGAACAATGAATGTCAATGTCCGTATATTCTGAAACCCGTTTTCGACACGGGAGATCTGTGCATCGTCGCAGTCAATGCAGCAGATTATGCACCCGATCCCACCGGTGAGGAGGACGCAACCGCTGCCATTCAGGCGGCGCTGGACCACTGCCGCGAGATCGGCGGCGGCACGGTATACCTTCCCGAAGGTCGGTATGCCTTGCGTTCCCAGTTGGTCATTCCGCCTGCCGTCACCCTGCGCGGCGAGTGGGTACCGAACGGCGCCCCGAACAACGGCCGCGGCACGATTTTGTGTGCGTATTTTGGCAAAAAGGACCCGGACGGCGAAGAGCAGATCTCCATGCACGCCTGCTCCGGTCTTAAGAATTTGTATGTGTTCTACCCCGAACAGTGGGGGTGCCTCCCCTTCTCCCCGACGTTCCATCAGCGCAACCGCCACGGTGTCAATAACATTACGGTGGAAAACGTGACGTTGGTCAACCCGTGGTGCGGCGGTCTGTGCAGTCTTGAAAGCAATGAGATGCACACCTTGAAAAACGTGTATATGTCGCCGCTCAGCATCGGTTTATCCGTAAATCGCACCACCGATATCGGCCGTTTGATCAACCTGCACATCGGTCCGAAATACTGGGCAGAGTTCACCCTCACCCCCGATGATAAACCGATGGACGATCGTGCACAGCGCGCATTGCGCCACCTTATGCTCGACCAAACCACGGGCGTTATACTGGCGCGTTCCGACTGGGAGTATGTGCACAACGTATGCATCGACCACTGCCGCATCGGCTTTGCGATGGTGGAGTCTCCCTCGGGCAGGACTAACGCCCAGTTCAGCAACGTACACCTGCACAACTGTTCCATCGGTATGCGTTTTTGGATGATGAACTACGCAGGGCTTGCCATGTCGGATTGCAAGATCACAGCGGATATGCCCGGCTTATATACCGCCATTTGTACGGAAGCGCGGTTTGACTCGATCGCCATGTTCAACGGAGTGGACATCGAAGGTCCGTATCCGTTCCACGCGGTGATGAACGGCCCCGGCTGTCTTTCCTTCACCAACTGCTCGTTTAGCGGCTGGACCGACACCGCGGTAGTGCAGCGCAGCGGCGGTATCATGCTGATGCAGTGCACCTTCGCCGAAGGCAAGCACATACAGATGACCGACGAGATCCTCTCCGCCCAGATTCTCGGCAACACCTTCAAGGGCGGTGCCAACATCGTCACGCCGCAATCGGTGGCGGCACTGGTGCAATTCTCGGACGAAGCGCTGGGCCTGCCCGTCGTCCCCCGTGGCGGTCACAAGGCGAAACCCACCCCCTGCCGTCCGTCGGTGGACAATCTCTATTACGCACCCGACTACGGTGTTTCCACCAACCCCGACGTGGACAATACCGGTGCGTTGCAAGCGGCGCTGGATGCCGCAGGACAAACCGGCGGTGTGGTGTATCTGCCGGGCGGTTGGTATCGCGTGGACGGCACCCTCCACATCCCCGACGGAGTGGAACTGCGCGGCGTGTTTGAAGTGCCTTCTCACACCCAGGGCGGCGGTGCGGTGCTCCGCACCACCCACGGTCACGGCGACGAAGATGCCGCTCCCTTCATCACGATGGGCGAAGGCGCCGGCATCCGCGGTTTCGTGATCCAACACCCGAAACAGGATTTCCGCGAGCCCGTTCCCTATCCGTGGGCCGTGCAAAGCCGCGGCAAGAACGTGTATGCCATCGACGTGGTGTTTGCCAACTCCTGGCTTGGTTTGGATTTCGGCACCTATCCGTCGGACGGTCACTACATTTCCTACATCGGCGGTGCGTGTATCCGTTGCGGCATGTTTGTGGGCAACTGTGCCGGCGAAGGCTGGGTGGAAAACGTTCAGTTCAGCCCCCACTATTGGCAGCGCTCCAACTTTGAAGGCCATCCGGTGATTGACAATTGGCGCGACCTTTGGCACAATCAGCTCGATTTGCTCGATGCCTTGGTGTTCGGCTACTGCGCCGATGAACACGTGCTCGGCACCTTCGTGTTCGGCGCACACGCGGGCATTAAGTTCGTTCTGCAAGACGGCAAGGGTATGCGCGGCAAGATCATCGGTCACGGCACCGACGGTGCGCAGATCAGCTTGCACTACGTCGGCTGTGACGAGGTAGACCTCATCAACTCCGAACTGGTGGCGATGGAATCGGATAACGACCGTATGCACATCCTGTCCGAGCCAAACGCCGCAGGCAACATGCGCCTGTTCAACTCGCTGATGTGGGGTTACCCCCATTACGGCTTGGTTTTGAAGGGCGGCAACCTGCACGTTCAGCAGAGCAATCTGTGCAGCGGCAGCCGCGCCTTCTTCACGGTGGAAGGCGGCAAACACGAGCTGGTCGGCAACTTTTTCCAGGAGCGTGCGCCCCACGTGGTGATGCACGACGGCGAACTTCGCGTGATCAGCAACTTCTCGTTTTACAAACCCCTCCTTAGAGACATCGAACGTCCTGCTGATCTCATCGAAGACATCAGCGGCGGCGACTACACCGTTAAATACAACTGGAATATGTTCTGAATCCCATAACAAAAAGCCGTAGCGTTGCTACGGCTTTTTGTTATGTTTCTTTTCAAAAGAACAGTTTGCGTTCCATGGTTTCACGTGCCGATTGGTTGATGGCAAAATACAAAAGCAATCCGCCAAGCAACACTAACGCCGCCAGCGGATAGATCGACCATCCCACAAACGGCAGTCCGAAGGTGATGTCCATCAGAAACTCGATCAACAGCATGAATGCACCCAGCGCCATCAGCGCACCGCCGAGAATATACAATCGGCCGCGGCGCAGGTAGTACATCAACGTAACCACCACACAGGCGATCAAGCCAAGACCGCCCACAACGGGAAACGCAAAACGCAAAAACCAGCCTCCATCGGTCGCAAGATCAATATACAGCAAATAGGCCCCGACGGCAACCACATCGCACGGCACGAAAATGACGGGGTTGGGTTTTCGAAACCACAGCGGCAACGCCGCCGCCACGTACGCCACCGCCAGTGCCCCCACCACGTAGCCGTACCAACTCATCACGCCGTCCAGCAACAGATCGGCAAAAAAACAGACCGTCAGCGGAATCATAAACAGAATGATGACCGCTCCGTTCAATGCTTTGGAACTCGTGATGCTGTTCGGCATACGGTTATGCGGATACAGCGGTCGCACATCCGCCTGCTTCACACTCGGATGATACACCGCTGTGTTACAAAGAGGACAGGTCTTTTCCGTATCCGCCAGTTTCACACCGCAATTCACACAATACATATCCACTCATCTCCCGTTCCGATTGCTTTCCACCGCGGCAGAAAGCCCCACACTCTGCAACACCGCAAAAAAGTGCCGTTCCAGTTCCGCTTCTTGAATGTTGCGGATGAAATTGATATACACAGTATCACCGAACGACAGCATGCCGCAATTATACGGAGCCGCCGCCTGCACCCCCAACACGAA
>JAZNTC010000081.1:0-4893 GCA_045591605.1 Acutalibacteraceae bacterium
TGACAAACCGCCGTAATACGCTATATCTTACAAGGCTTGGCAACAAGGAGGCAGGACACATCGTGGCGAAAAACCGATTCCTCCCTATGTGAGTGCCCCTCACGGGTGTCCCTTTTATATTTAACAGATTATACAGAACAACCTTTTTTATGCCCTGTGATTTCGTTGTTTTCCCTCTTGACAATCCTGCGACAAAAGACTACAATCATATCGATTTCGTTTTGTCAGAGGTAATTTTTATGGAGATCTTACTCACCTTATCCGTCGCCCTGTTTGCCGGGTTGATGTTGTCCCGTTTGGCAAAACTGGTGCACCTGCCTGCCGTCACCGCCTATTTGGTGGCCGGCATTTTGGTCGGCCCGTATCTGCTCGGTGCCTTCGGCGTGAAGGGGTTGGGCTTCACCAGTATGCAGGACATCGAAACCTACGGATTGCTGTCCGACGTGGCGCTCGGCTTCATTGCCTTTTCCATCGGCAACGAGTTCCGTTTGGGCCAGTTGAAGCAAACGGGACGGCAAGCCACCGTGATCGGCATTTTGCAAGCGGTGACCGCCACCTTGCTGGTGGACGCCGTCTTGATTGGTCTGCATTTTCTGATGCCCGACAAACTGCCGCTTCCCACCGCCATCGTGCTGGGTGCCGTGGCCTCTGCCACCGCGCCTGCCGCCACCTTGATGGTGGTGCGGCAATACAAATCCAAAGGGCCGCTCACCGATATTCTGTTGCCCATCGTGGCGTTGGACGATGCGGTCGGTCTGGTGCTGTTTGCCATCTCCTTCGGCGTGGCCAAGGCCTTGGTCACCGGACACGTGGACATTCTGTCGGTGGTAGCGGAACCGATTCTGGAAGTGGTCATGTCGCTGTTGCTCGGCTTGGTGATGGGCCTGCTCTTCTCCTTCTTTGAACGGTTCTTCCATTCCCGTTCCAAGCGTCTGGCGATGTCGGTCACCTTCGTGTTTTTGACGGTGGCGCTTTCGATGGTGGAATTCCACATCGGGCGCGTGCACGTGGCATTTTCGTCCTTGCTCGTGTGTATGATGCTGGGCACCGTATTCTGCAACGTGTGCGACTTCTCGGAAGAATTGATGGGACGTGTGGACCGCTGGACCGCCCCCCTGTTCATTCTGTTCTTCGTCATCAGCGGTGCGGAACTGGAACTGGCGGTGTTCCGCGACTGGACGGTGGTGCTGATCGGCGTGGTGTACATTCTGTTCCGTTCGATGGGCAAATACTTCGGCGCATCGATCAGTTCTCGTGCGGTGAAATGTGATCCCGCCATTGTGAAATATCTCGGCATCACCCTGTTGCCGCAGGCCGGCGTGGCACTCGGCATGGCGATCAAAGCCGAAACGCTGGGGGAATGCGGCGTGCTGGTGGCGAACATCACCCTCTTCTCGGTGCTGATCTATGAACTGGTCGGCCCGTTCCTCACCAAGATCGCGTTGACCAAAGCCGGTGAGATCACCCCCGAAGGCAAAGAGTCCGCACGCGGCAAATTGCATCTGTAAGAAACAACAAAAAAGATCCTGCAACCCTTCGGGTTTGCAGGATCTTTCTTAATTCAAAATATACACGTTCATATTGCGGCGACCGAACTGCATACAGTCCTCATAGGTGTCCATAAACAAGTCCACCAACACGCGTCCGCTGGTGAGCGCACCGCCGGTGTCACCGGCAATGGCGTAACCGTACACAATCGAGCCGTCCGCCGACACGATGTACAACTCGGTGCCATAGGGGATCACACGCGGATCCACCGCCACCACGCCAACCGCCGCCACGCGACCGGTGGAGGTGTATATTCCGCACAAGCCGCGATCGTTGGTATAGGCGGTGCATTGCCCCACCGTGAGGGATTTGTAGCCGATCGGCTGCCCAAGCTCATCCAACTCGATCTCATACGGCGGCTTGGACATCGCCATACCCACCGTGGTGCCGACCAAACGAATTTCGGTCACGGGTTCGGTGCGGCGCTCGCTGAGCACCACCGACGAAATCACTTCGCCATCCACCACCGTGTCACGAATCTGACGCACCACTTCGCCGTTTTGCCCTTTCTGTGTCACACGGGACACCCCTTTGGGAAGGTCGGGAGTGTATTGCACCACCGTTTCAAACGGCAATTCTTCACGGTCTTCCCGCTCGGCGTATTTCAGCACGCTTTCCAGACAAATGTCTGCCCCTTCGTCCAACGTGTCGGACATCATGGCATTGACCAAACAATATTCATCGGTGTTCACCCCGGCTTGGGCCAGAGCATCCCCCACCGTACCACCGGTGAGATACACCTCTTTGGTTTCACCGTTCACCGTCACCGTCACCGCAAAGGCGCGGTCGATGGTGATTTCGTTTCCGGTGCAACGGACAGCATCGTGCTCGCCCACCGTCACGCCGGCCAAACGCATCGCCTCGGTCACGTCGGTCGTGCGTGCCGAAATGGTGAATCGGCGTCCGCCATCCAATATCGTGAACGCTTGCATCTGCGACAACAGGCAGGTGATGACCACCGCGCTGATGACCGACAGCAACGCCGTTGCCATCCAACGGCTTCGCCAAAACGGAGTCACGTCGCGACGCACACACTCACGGTTTTTTTGGTGTTGCGTACCCATCCAAATCTCCTCTCTATCGGGGTGTTACCCCTTCAAGTTCATAGTGGGAATTGCGCATCGTGTCCATTATACGGATGCGGACAAGTGATGTCAACCAATTTGAAACCGCCTTTTTTGGTTACTTTGAACAAACTTCGCCCCCACGCGCCCACCAAGGGAACGGTACTTTTTGGTGAAAACCGTCGCAGACCGCTTTTAAAAACTTCGCGTGTTTTCGTCGGCTTTTCTTACAATCCGTCGCCATCCTCCCCCCGATCGGTTGCCTTTTTAGTCAAAATCCCCCTTTTGTTTCCATTTTTTAACAAAAATGGAAATGCGTTTTGTCGTTTTGGTTTGTTCGTAATATTTTGTGCATTCGGCCGAATTTCCCATCTCGGAATCGCCCGAACCCCCAAAAATGAGGGGGTTTTGAAGAGGCGGCACGCTGTTTTCGCCCGATTTCGGCGCGTTTTTGCCCGTTTTTGACAGCGATTTCCCCGTTTTGCGGCGAATTGGTAATGGCTGTAAAAAAATAGTTACAATCTTGTAGCCTTTCTTGACTTTGGCGACGGGATTCTATATAATAAGGTATAACTACCCCAAGAAAGAAGGCTTGTGCTGTAATGGCAAACTTTTCTCATTTGTGTATGCGTTGTATGCAACCGTTGGCAGAGGGCGAAGCCCTGTGCCCCCGTTGCGGTGACGATGTCGCGTTGGCAAACCCTGCCCACGCATTGCCGCTCGGCACGCTCCTGTCGGAGCGATATATGGTGGGCCGCCTGCTGAAAGACAGCGGTGATGCCGCGACGTACATGGGTTACGACACGGTACTGAAAGCGCCGATCACCCTGCGCGAATTTTTGCCACAGACCTTGTGCGAGCGCGAAGAATCGCTCGCGCTGCGCCCCATTATGGGTTGTGAACGCGCCTTTGCGGACTACATGAACAAGTTTTTGGCGCACGCACGCGTGGTGGCACGCATGCGTGATCTGCCGGCCAACATCCCGATGTATGACATCTTCCGCGAAAACGAAACGGCGTATACCGTGAGCGAAGTGTGCGAAGGGGTTACCTTGACGGAACACCTGGCACAACGCGGCGGCCGTATGACGTGGGACGAAGCGCGCCCCTTGTTTATTCCGCTGATGAATTCGCTGGAATCGTTGCACCGCGCCGGTGTGTTGCATCTGGGCATCACGCCCGACGTGCTGATTGTCGGTCGTGACGACAAACTGCACATCAGCGACTTCGCCCTTGCCGAAGCGCGCACGGTCGGCGGCGACCTCACGGCAGAACTCATCCCCGGCTATGCCGCACCCGAGCAGTACGTGTCGGGCGTGGATTGTTCCACCGCCACCGACGTGTATGCTGTGGCCGCCGTGATCTTCCACGCGTTGGTCGGCTCGCCTCCCCCGGACGGCGAGACCCGTCCCAAGAACAATGCGGACCTCACCGTTCCCTCGGAAGTGGCAGGCGAGTTTCCGCCCCACGTGGCATCGGCGCTGTTTGGTGCGTTGCAACCCTCGCTCGATGTGCGCTTGTCCTCCATTGCCGTGTTGCGCGATCGCTTGGCAGAAGCTCCTGCTGTGGCGGCATTGCTGATTGACGAGCCGGACGAAGAGGGTGCAGTGACCGAAGAGGAAGGCGAATATGAGGACGGACCGGCAGGTGCTCCCATTGCGCTGTACATCGTGATCGGTGTCATTGCCTGCATTCTGTTGGCGTTGCTCGGTTTCGCGTTGGGACGCATTACCGCTCCCAAGCCGACCGAGTCGGAGGAAACCACCGCCACCACCAAACCGTCGGGTGTTTTTGTGTACACCGAAGAGGACGACACGCCGGAAACCGGTGAGATGGCATTTGTTGTGAATTTGGTGGGTCAGGATTACTACACCCTGCGCGGCACCGAAAAGGGCGGCCGTTTGGTGAAACTGGGCGGTTATGTGTTCAGCAACCAACCGGTGGGCACGGTGATTGACCAGAGCCCCAAAGCCGACGAAGAAGTCGATGTTTCGAAACCCATCTACGTCATGGTGAGTGCCGGCACCGAAACGCCCGGCGTGCCGAACGTGGTTGGCTGGAAAGCGGAACACGCAGAAGAGTATCTCAAAGCGATTGGGTATCGCGTGACCGTTATGAACGTCAAGGTGAACACGGTGGAAGAAGGCTGTGTCGTGTCGGCCGATCCTCCGACGGGCACACCGTTGGTGCGCGGCAGCAGCATCATGCTGCGTGTGAACAGCACCGCCGAGAACACCACCACTACCACGACGACGGGTAGCACCAACACGACCACCTCGAC
>JAZNTC010000082.1:0-2069 GCA_045591605.1 Acutalibacteraceae bacterium
CCGTCTCGCGATTGCAAAACGGGAATTGAAACGGGCGTTTCGTTACGACTACGTGGTGTTGAACGACGAAGTGGATGCCGCGGTGGCACGCATCGAAACGATTATAGAGGCAGAAGGTATGCGGTATCCCCGCATGGAAAAGACAGTTATGGAGGTATTGGAACATGTTGAGACCGACTGATATTGAAAAATTAAAGGGCGATAAGAGCCGTTACGCCGTTGTAATCGGCGTGGCAAAGCGTGCACGCGACATTGCGGACCGTGCCGAACAGGATGGTGTGATCTTGATCGAAAAGACCGTCAGCATGGCAATCAACGATTTGTCCGGCGGTGATTACAAGATCATGATGTCGGACGGCAGCGAAGAAACGGCGGATGAGGACATCGCGGAATAAGTGGTAACAAAATCGGTTTACGGGAGGGATAACGATGTATCTGCCGCGTGTGGTCAAAGTGGCTGTGGAGCAGGCATCGTTCCATTTCGATAAACTGTACAGTTACACCGTTCCCGAAGAACTGGGTCCCGTTTCGCGCGGATGCCGCGTGGTGGTACCGTTTGGCGGCGGTAATCGCAAACAGCAAGCCATCGTGATGGAAACGGATACCGAAGCCGAAGTGGATCGTTTAAAACCGATCTGCTCGGTGATCGACACTACGCCACTCTTGAACGAGGAACTGATGGATCTGGCGCTGTGGATGAAGAAACGCACCTTTTGCACCGTGTTCGATGCGGTGCGCACCATGATTCCCACGGGCTTTTCCATGAAAATGACCCCCGTGTATCGCACGGCGGCGGACGTGAGTGCGTTGGACGATGCCACCCTTTCGGTGGAGGAAAAACGGTTGATCACCGCGCTCGCGGAGTATGAGGACGGGTTGGAACGCGCACGTCTGCTGGCACTGTTGGGGCTGGAAACGGATTCTCCCTTGCCGCAACAACTGGTGGATCGCGGATTTCTGCTTCGCACGGATATTGCCGCACAAAACGGCAGCGATGCTTCGGTGCGTATGGTGCGCCTTACGTCTTCGTTTGAAGAGTGGGAAGAGTCCTTACAGCAACGTGGCTTCACCCAAAAGCAAACGGCGGTGTTGAAACTGCTGGCGGATGTGGGGGAGATGTCTGTCAAGGAACTGTGTTACTTTGCCGGTGTCACCACGGCGGTGGTGCAAGCGCTTTTGAAAAAAGGCGCGATCGCCATCTATGAACGCGAAGTGCTTCGATCGCCCTGCAAGGGGGATGTTGCTTGCCCGACGATTCAGTCCACACAACTGAACGATGAGCAAACGGCGGTATATGAAGGCTTACTTGGGGAATACCAAAAGACGGACGGTGCGGCGGCGTTGCTGTTCGGTGTCACGGGCAGCGGCAAAACGCAGGTGTATATGAACCTTATCGACCGCGTGTTGGAAGACGGTCGCCAAGTGCTGGTGCTGGTTCCTGAAATCTCATTGACACCGCAGGTACTGAACCTGTTTTTGCAACGGTACGGCGCACGGGTGGCGGTGTTGCACAGCGGTTTGTCCATCGGTGAACGGATGGACGAATATAAGCGTATCAAACGCGGCGAGGCATCTGTTGTGATTGGCACGCGTTCGGCGGTGTTTGCACCGCTCACAAACATCGGCTTGATCGTGATGGATGAGGAACAAGAGCACACCTACAAATCCGAATCCAATCCCCGTTATCACGCGCGTGACGTGGCGCGGTATCGCTGTGCCCGTCACAACGGATTGTTGTTGCTTTGCTCGGCAACCCCGTCGATGGAAAGTTATCACGCCGCCCGGAGCGGTCGCTATGCGCTGTTTACCCTGCAAAACCGTTACGGCAACACCGCGTTGCCGCAGGTTGAGGTGGCAGACCTGCGCGGCGAAACCCTGTCGGGCGCGATCGGCGAACAGTTGCGGCAGGGAATTGCGGAGTGTCTGGAACAAAAGCGGCAAGTGATCTTGCTTTTGAACCGCCGCGGTTACAACACCCACGTATCTTGCCCTTCTTGCGGTTACGTGGCGACCTGCCCGTTTTGCAGTGTATCTATGACCTATCACCGTGCAAGTGGACGGTTGCATTG
>JAZNTC010000083.1:0-13206 GCA_045591605.1 Acutalibacteraceae bacterium
CCGGTGGACATTCCGCTGTGGCAAGCTGCGTTTGGCGGTGTGGTCGCCATCGTGGTGGTCAAGCAGATGTTCGGCGGTATCGGCTGTAACTTCGTGAACCCTGCGTTGATGGGGCGCATCGTGTTGCTCGGCAGTTTTGCCGGCACCATGAGTGAATATCACTATCCGCTGAATATGTCCCCCGATGCGATCACGAGTGCCACACCGCTCGCCTCCCTCGCGGCAGGGGAAAAACTGAACTATTCGGTGATGGATCTGTTTTTGGGTAACCGTCCCGGCTCGCTCGGTGAAACCTGCATTCTGGCATTGCTCATCGGCTTTGCGTATTTGCTGTATCGCCGCGTGATCACCCCCGTGATCCCCGTGGTGTACATCGGCTCGGTGTTCCTGCTCACCTGGGCATTCACAGGGGACGTCACCCAAGCGTTTTATTACACCATGTCGGGCGGCTTGTTCCTCGGTGCGATCTTTATGGCGACCGACTACACCACCACCCCCGTCACCCGTGGCGGGCAAGTGCTGTTCGCGCTTGGTTGCGGTTTGCTCACGGTGGTCATCCGCTTGTTCGGCTCGTTGCCCGAAGGGGTATCCTTCGCCATCGTGTTGATGAACATCATCACCCCGTATCTCGACCGTTTGACTATGCCGCGCGTGTTCGGCGCGCCGAAGAAGGGGGCAAAAGGATGAAACACGTCAAAACGATTCTTCTGTCGGTGTTGGCACTCACGCTGATTGCCGGCATCGCCACCGCGGCATTGGCCGCCACCAACGATTTCACCAAAGACATCATCGCCCAAAACCAAGCGGCCACCGCCGATGCGGCACGCCGCGACGTGTTCCCGGCGGCCGAGAGTTTTGCGCAAAAGACCCTCACCGTGAAGGATGCAGAGGTCACCTATTACGAAGCCCAAAAAGGCGACGAACTGCTCGGATACGTGTTCACCACCGTTACGCGCGGCAAAAGCGCGGGGCTCACGGTGATGACGGGTGTCAACGTCGATGGCACCGTCTGCGGTGTGAAAGTCACCGAGGACGGCGAAACGGCAGGCTACATCGACACGGTCACCGCAGGCGGCCTGTTCGAAGCCTTTGTGGGCAAAACCTCGGTGGACGGTGTGGACACCGTTTCGCAAGCCACCAAAACCTCGCACGGTGTGATCGACGGCGTGGAACTCGCGCTGTCGTATTTCGCCGCCATTAAGTAACAAAAAACTGCCCCTATTTTTGGAAAGGGTGTGATCCGCATGAGTAAATACAGCGAGGCCTTTACCAAAGGCCTTATCAAAGAAAACCCGGCCTTCCGCTTGGTGCTGGGCACCTGCCCCACGTTGGCGGTTACCACTACCGCGTTCAACGGGTTGGGCATGGGCGTGGCGGCGACCTTTGTGTTGGTGTGTTCCAACATGGCGGTGTCGCTGTTGCGCAAAGTGATTCCGGGCAAGGTGCGCTTGCCTGCGTACATTGTGGTGATTGCGGCGTTTACCACCATCGTGCAGATGTTGGTGCAGGCGTTTTTGCCGGATATCGACAAAGCGCTTGGCATCTTCCTGCCGCTGATCGTGGTGAACTGCATCATTCTGGGTCGTGCGGAAGCCTTTGCAGGCAAAAATCCTGTGGTGCTTTCGGCACTGGACGGCTTGGGTATGGGACTTGGCTTCACGGGTGCGTTGCTTTTGATGGGCAGTATCCGTGAACTGCTCGGCAGCGGCTCGATCTTCGGGTTGGGCGGTCTGTTGCCGCCCATTTCCATCTTCGTGTTGCCGGCAGGCGGCTTCTTCGTGTTCGGCATGCTCATTTGGCTCACCAACCGTCTGTCTGCCAAGCACGATCCCACCTTTATGCCGCGCACCGAACTGGGTTGTGCGGCATGCCCCCACGCGGCATCTTGTGCACGCGTGTCCTGCGGAAAGGAGGCGGAGTAAATGGTTAATCCCGGCTTTTTTCCGTTGCTCATCGGCGGTCTCTTGGTGAACAACTACGTGCTCAGCCAATTCCTCGGTATTTGCCCGTTCTTGGGTGTGTCAAAAAAAATCGGCCCTGCTGTGGGTATGTCGGTGGCGGTCATCTTTGTTATGCTGATGGCGACCGCCGCCACCTGGCCGATCTTCCATTTCCTTCTGCTGCCGAACGATCTGTCCTATTTGCGCACCATTGTGTTCATTTTGGTGATCGCTTCGTTGGTGCAGTTGGTGGAACTGGTGCTCAAACGGTTTGTGAAACCGCTGTACAACGCGCTGGGCATTTATCTGCCGCTGATCACCACCAACTGCGCGGTGCTCGGTGTCACCATTTTGAACATCGATTCGAATTACACCTTCGTGGCGGCGCTCATCAACGCGTTTGCCAGCGGTGCCGGCTTCTTGCTGGCGATGGTGCTGTTCGCCGGTGTGCGCGAACGGTTGGAACTGGTGCCCGTGCCCGACAGCCTGAAAGGCTTGCCCATCACCTTGGTGGCGGCCTCGTTGGTCTCGGTCTCCTTCTTGGGGTTCCAGGGCCTGTTCGGTCTGTAAGAAAGGGAGGATTACGCTATGAGTCCGATTTTACTGGCGGTTATTATTGTCGGCAGCGTGGGCCTTTTGTTGGGTTTGGTGCTGGCGGTGGCGTCGATTTTGCTTTCGGTGCCCACCGATCCGCGTGTGGAACAACTGTGTGACGTGTTGCCCGGTGCAAACTGCGGCGGTTGCGGTTATTCGGGTTGCGAAGCGTATGCCGCCGCGCTGGTGGCAGGCACGGCGGATCCCGGCATGTGTTCGCCCGGCGGTCAAGACGTGGCCGATGCCATCGCCCGTGTGCTGGGCAAAGAAGCGGTGGAACTGAAAAAGAAGGTCGCGGCGGTGCGTTGTGCCGGTTGCGAGGAAAAGGCGATCACCCTCACCACCTATGAAAACGTGGATTCTTGCAAAAAAGCCACCCTGCTGTACGGCGGCGGCAAGGCTTGCTTGTACGGTTGTCTGGGGCTTGGTGACTGTGCCGAAGCGTGCCCCTACGGCGCGATCAAAGTGGAAAACGGTTTGGCGCGTGTGGATGCCACACGATGTGCAGGATGCGGTCTCTGTGTGGCCACCTGTCCGCGCCGTCTGCTTTCGCTCGTGCCCGATTCGCCCAAACCGATCGTGCTTTGCCGCAACGTGGACAAAGGTGCGCAGGCGCGCAAGGTGTGCCAAAGTGCGTGTCTCGGCTGTGGCAAGTGCACCAAAGTGTGCCCGGTCGGTGCGGTGTTACTCCACGATAATGTGGCGGTCATCGACCCTGATGCGTGTGAAAACTGCGGTGCTTGCAAAGAGGCTTGCCCCACGGGATGCATCCAATAAAGAAATTTTAATTTTCCCAAAAAAACAGTTGACAAACGCTGTTTAATACGATATAATAACCCTTGCACTCGCGCGCGAGTGCTCATGGCGGCATAGCTCAGTTGGCTAGAGCATGCGGTTCATACCCGCAGTGTCGTTGGTTCGACTCCGACTGCCGCTACCATATTCCCGCCAACAGGCGGGGCAATCGGCCCGGTGGTCAAGCGGTTAAGACACCGCCCTTTCACGGCGGTAACACGAGTTCGATTCTCGTCCGGGTCACCACATGCGCGTATAGCTCAGCTGGTTAGAGCGCTTGCTTCACACGCAAGAGGTCAGCGGTTCGAGTCCGTTTACGCGCACCAAAAGAAAAAGAACACCCCAACGGGGTGTTCTTTTTCTTTTCTTGTGTCTAACCGACCCATGGCGCTACCTCTCCGAAATGCCGCTTTGCGGTATTTCGAGCACTTTCTTCGCGCGAGAAACCTACGATAAGCAGAGACAAGCGGTTGATCAGCGCGAAGAAATGTGCTGTCAGCGGTTCGAGACTACGAGAAAACACACCCCAACGGGGTGTTCTTTTTCTTTTCGTTGTGTTTACACGACCCATGCGGCTATTCTTCTGAGTACGATTTGTCGTAGTACCATCGTAGCGGATTCTCGTAAATGTAATTCAGTCGGGTTTCGTAATCCTCTTTATTCCGTATCACGTGTTCAATATAGGATTTTTGCCAAATAGAGGCACCAATCTTTTTTGTAGCCGCACCTTTGAATTGTTTTACCATCCGTTCCAGCGTAGGGGCGACCTGTGGTCGCCCGTATTCGTCGGCAGAAATAACAACCATTATGTGTAGGTGATTCGGCATAATTACGTAAGAATACAAGGATACGGCAGGATATGTCTGATTCCAACGTTCCAATTCGTCTAACACGATCTTGCCGACATCGGATAGTGGCAGGTTTTGCGGGCGAACACAGTTCGCCCCTACGGAACGCCAATGGAACCCCTGTGGGTCAATTGATCCGTTCCAAAAGTAATTCTTTCTGTTTTCTGCACATATAGTTACGAAATATGCACCGGGAGAACTATAATCATAATTCTTTAACCGAATATCTTTTCGTTTCGGCAATTCTTTGTCTTTACCCATATCCCTCACCTACACGATTATAACACAAAATCGGCAGAAAGAAAAGTCCTTCTGCCGAAATGTATAAGCATCCTTATGAGAAGGTGCCTAACGGAGTATTCTTTTCGACCTCCCGAAGGGGACAGACAGTCGCCTTCGGGAGGTTTCGCGAGTCAGTCCTGCCACACAAAACAAGAACCCGGCGTTTATTAACGCCGGGTCCTAAAAAGATGCGCGTGGATTTATTGGAACCGCCTTTCAAAAAGCGTTGCACGCCGTTTGACGGTTCATCCGCAATTACTCGCTTGCTTTTGCCGCAAAGTAGTTTTTGTGATCGTTCAGATCCAACACTCTTTCTTGCAGATCGCGGATGGTGTAGTAGTAATGGTTGGCAGCTTCAAAGCCGATGCGGCAGTCTTCGCGTCTGGCCTCTGCGACGGCATAGAGCGCCTGCTCTTCTTCCTCCAAAATCGCAAGGATGGCAGCATTATCGCCTCGATCGCGTGCACGCACGAAACGTATGTGGTTGAGGGTGGAGGAGAAGTGCGAGAACGCGGCGTGTGCACACACGACCAACTCGCGCACTTTGGGGGAGGTACAGTCGACGGTATCGAGCACGTCAAGCCCCTCTTTCCAGCCGGCACACAGAAGAGCAAATTGATGTTCATACACGTCATGGGGATAGACGCGGCACCACTTTTCTATGCAGTCGTACGGGAACCCCGTCATGGTGGAAATATACCCGGTGGGCGTTTTATAGAACGGAGCGGCAGGCCCCCACTGTTGCGGTCCGGCATACAAGAGGCCGCCATCGAAGGGGAATTCGCGGAATGCCGCACAGAATTTTTTGTCCGCTTCGGCAATAATCGGTGCCGCTTCTTCGCCGTAGTATTCGGCCAAGATCTCGGCAAGCGAGGCATCGCTGTTCATTGCGCGATTGACGATGAACAGATTGGGGGCAGGGTAGCCGCCAAGTGTCCAGGAGAGCATCAGGTGGCGCACACCTTCCCGTTTCAGGTTGTGCATATGCTCGTAGTTCAAGGAGAATACGGGCAGATACGGAATGGTGGACAATTCCCACGAGTTGTTGATCTGCACTTTTGCGGCGCAGGAAAGCTCGTTTGCGGCGGCTGTGTTCCACAGACCTTTGGCAAGTTCGCCGGGGCCGACTTGCGAAATGGAATAGTCCACAACAAACCAGGAGTGTCCGCCGAAATTGGTCGGCAGGAAGGTTTCGGAGGTGTTCAGCACGCGGATGCCGTTGTCGAGCTTTTCAACAGCCTCGTTTGCCCACTCGGGCTCCCAACCCCAGGTCCATGCAAAGGCTTGCGCCGTATCGGAGGCGCGGCGCATGCCGCGGTAGAGGAGGTTGTTGATCTCGGACACCACGGTGGCGGCACCGCGCGGTGCGCAGTTGGGGCAGGGATCGACATGGTGTGAAAAACAAGAGGTCCGGTTTTCGCTTACGGTAATGGTGAAATAGCCGCCAAGCTCGGGCACTTGTGAGAAGAGGCGATAGGCTGCATCTTCCAAATAGGCTTGCACTTCCGGCGTGGAGGTGCACAGCGTCGTGTAGAACTCATCGCCGTTTTTGCCGGCGAGATGGGGATGGGTTTCAAAGAACGATTTCGGCAACGAGCGCGGTTCGTTGAAATAGAAATAGACGCGAATGCCGAAACGCGCGGCACGTTTACAAAGATTTCTCAGGGCTTCAATGCGTTTTTCGCAGTCCGAACTGATTTCGGGGTAAAGGCTGTGTTCAACGAGCTGATAGAGAAGACCCTGCATCCAGATGCCGTTGACACCAAGGCGAGCGTATTCCTGCAAGAGCCCATCGGGATAGGGATCCAGCTCGGGCGTGAGCAACGGATCGCCGTAGAGCGCAAAATACGAATAGATCATGCGCAACTCGCTGCCGGGGACGGTGATGATCTCGTTTTCGGGAATGTCGCGATTGAAATAAGGCAAGAAGTCGTATGCGTTTTCTGTCAGATCCGAAAGCGGCGAGGCGGCAATCTGTTGGCGAATGCTTTCCAGCCCCTGCAACTCCGCTTCGGTGGGCTCGTGCCACGTGGGGGTGCCGCAATCGGGCTTGAACTCACCCATCTTGATCCAGAAGAAGTCGTCCTCCTTGAGGATGAAGAGCAGCTTTTCTTCGGTGATATCCAGCAGGCGGCACAGACCGGCATAGTCGAGCAGATGCCAGTTGTTGCGAATGATGGTAAGAAAACCGCGCGTCAGGAAGCGATCGTCGGGCTCGCATTTCGCCAGACCCATGAGAGAGGCCACGCGGTGAATGTTGTCTTCTGTGGTGTTCAACGCAGCGGCGATCCGACAGGCGGGGAGAATACCGTAGTTGCGGAAAACGATCGCGTACTGTGGGTCGGGGAAATAGGACGGAAAGAGCGCGCGTTTGCTGGAAACAGGGGCGAGTTCGGACATAATACATACCTCCTCACTTTGCACAGCGGCAAAGCAAAATATAAAGTCAACTTGATTATAGGTACAGTACCGTTGTTTGTCAATGGTAAAAAAGTCTGTTTTTTATGAAAAACAGGCACAAAAAAGCATCATTCTTCTTCCGCTTTTTTCATTCGCTCGTTGCGGCGGGATCGGCGGTAATAATGAGGGGTGGTTTCTTTGAATTTTTTGAATACCTTTGTGAAATAACTGCTTTCCCAAAAACCGCAATTTGTTGCAATTTCAATGATGTGCATATCGGTTGTTTCAAGAAGAAAGGCGGCTTGCTCGATACGATAGAAATTCACATAGTTCATCGGCGTTGTTTTGACCAGCGAATGAAACACCTTGCAAAAATAGCGTGCATTCATACCGGCGATGGCTGACAGGGTATCCAACGACAGTTCCTCGCCATAGTGTGTTTCTATATATTCCAACACCGGCTTAATGCGTGTTGACCACCCCTTTTTGTGAGATGCGTTTTCATACCGTTTTTCCTTGATAAGCCAGGCGAAAAACGCGGCAATGGCGGAAACCGTTTCAAGGGCAAGACAGGGCGAGTCTATCTCGCCGCCGAACACGTCCAGAACGCGCGCAGGTGGGCGGTCGTCGTTTGTGAAAAACCGCTCGGGCCAAATATCCATGCGGTAAAAGGGGCGAAGCGCGGGCTTTGCCGACTCGAATTTACTAAAAAGACCGTAAAGATCAAACACAAGGCATTCATACACACAGTCGATCGCTTCGCCGCCGTGTAAGGTTTCCCCTGCAATCAGCACCATTTCGCCCTTTTTAACTTTCTTATGTTCATTATCCAGCGTAAGCAACAATTCCCCCTCGATAACACGCAAAAGCTCCCACTCATTATGCCAGTGAAAGGCCATGTGATAGCGAGGGTGCGCGCTGTCCACATAATAATATTCAACGGGGAAGTCCACCGTTCCGTGCCGTTTTTTATCAAGATAAGCAAATTTTTTCAATATTTCACCTTCTAGAAATGACTATTTTACCATTTGAGATGATAATATCACAAGAAAAGCCGTTTTGTCAATGCTATAATTACATTAAAGGAGGGTTACGTTATGGATTATGGCAAAAAGACATGGATTTTCCCCGATGCGGAACTTCCGCCTTTGGGAGAAAATGAAATCCCGGGACACGAATCGGTAATCATCACCAACGTAAGCAATCAATGCGCCCATGTAAAATTCACACTTTTGTATGTGGATCGCGACCCCGTCAGTTTTCACGCGGAAGTGGGGGCAATGCGGGTGCGTTGTCTGCGTTCCAATAACGCGGATGATTTTTGTGGGTGCACTGCCAAAGAGGGCGAACAATATGCCATTATGCTCGAAAGCGATGTGCCCATCGTAGCACAATACGGACGTGCGGAACCCAGAGCGGTTAATTTTTACACCACCCCCGGTTACTGCGAATAAAACAGAAAAGGAGAAATTGACATGTCGAAAATTTTTATCCCCCAACAGGAATATAAGGAAAGAGTAAAGCGTGCTGCCGCCATTTTGCAGCGTGAGGGTTTGGATGCCCTTATCGTAAACGGAAACGAGGCGGACTATGCGAACCCTCGGTATTTCTCGGGCTTCTGGCCTCTGTTTGAGCGTGCCGGTGTTGCCATTTCCGCAACGGGCGAGGCCGCTTTGTTGGTGGGTCCCGAATCGGCTGTTTTTGGTGCCGACAGAAACCGACTGGACAAGACCTTTGTTCTTACCGCCTATCGTGAGGGCGCAGATCCTGCGTACCCCGAACTGAAACCCGATACCTTTGCCGATGTGTTTAAGTACATCAAGGTAACCGGCAAAAAGATCCGTATTGGTGTTGCTTCGTTCTTGGACACCTCCGTTGTTATCTTCAACGCGATTCGTGAGGCGTTCCCCGAGGCCGAAATTGTGGATGCCGGCAAAATCATGGTGGAACTGCGTTCTGTAAAGAGCGAAAATGAGCTTAACTGTCTGCGTGAGGGCTATCGCATTGCCAACATTGCAACCGAAGAGGTTATTAAAGCGATTGAGCCCGGAATGACCGAGTTGCAGATGGTTGGTATTGCACAAAAGGCTGTTTACGAGAACGGCGCCGAGTATGAAGGTCTGCCCATGTATGTGTTCTCTGAAGCTTCGACCCGTCATGCCATTTCCCGTTCTTCCTATCGTCAGTTCCAAAAGGGCGATATTGTTCAGCTTAACCTCTCCGCTAAAATCGACGGTTATTCGGCGGCGATTGGCTATCCCATCTGCTTGGGCAAGTTGGAAGGTCAGCGCAAAGAGATCGTTCAGTTCTGCCGTGAAGCACACGCGTGGAGCGAACAGCAGATTAAAGCCGGTGTGTATGCCGCGGACATCGCCAAAGGCTTCTACAAATACTATGTCGACAACGGCTATGAGAAAAACTATGTCTATGGTCCTCTCCATGGCACAGGCATCATCGAGGTGGAAGCACCGTGGTGTGAAACCAGTTCGGATTATTTCCTGAAACCGAACATGTGCTATCAGGTGGACACCTTTATTTCGGCTGACACCTTCGGTGTGCGTTGGGAAAAGGGTATTGTGGTTACTGAAAGCGGATTTGAAAAGCTTAGCCCGGAAATTCCGCTTGTCTGTCCCGAAAAACACTTTTAATCCTCGATAAGGTGTGTAAAACGGAGGTGTTTTTATGCAAATGCTTGAAATGTTTTATGATGAAATACAAGATGCGGTGGATAGAAACGTGCCGTTTATCATTCCCATCGGTACACTGGAATACCACGCTCGCCACGCCTCCTGCGGCACCGACACGCTGGTTGTCACCGGTTGCCTTCGTGAACTTGAGAAGGAAAAGGAAATTGTTGTCTGCCCGCCGATATGGTACGGTGTTGCGTCCTATGCCGTGTGCGACGCAAAACCCTCGCATTTTCATGTTGACGAAGATGTGTATGCCGAGTACATTTATTGTGTTTTGAAATCCATGATTGCAGCCGGCCACAAAAACATCTATCTCATTCCCCATCATCAGACCGAGAATGCCGGATTGATGCCGATGACCATTGCCTGCCATAAGGCGGCCAAAAAGGTCACTATGGAATTTATGGAAGAAAAGTTTGGCCGCGGTTGGTGGGGCAGCGACGACTATGCCGCTTACTATGAAAATTTGGGCGGCACGGACGATCCGTTTTCCTATATCAAAGTTCTTCCGCTGATCGGTGCCGATGCCCAGAAAAAATGTGGCGGCTTTGATCACGCAGGCAAGTGGGAAACCTCGTTGCTTATGGGCACCTATCCCGAATTGGTGGACCTTTCTCGTTGCGAACGCAACACGGAGTGGTTTGCCCAAAGCGCAAAGGAAGCCAGCGCCGAAACCGGCAAACATATGGTTGAGTGCACGCTGGAATGGCTGCGCGAGGTTATTGTGTGAGTCGAGTGACGTTTGGTCGGACAAGGAAACTTGTGCCGAACAAGCGGATATGACACAAAAATTTTCATTTGAACAACAGCAAAAGCGAGGTGAATGTCACCTCGCTTTTGCTATGTTAGGGTGAGCAGTCAAACCCGAACTCCGTTTTGGGAAGGCGGATGTTCGCTCATCCATTGTTAAAATACTCGCCAATACGAAAGTTTTGGCTGCGTTTTTGCCGCGGCTGAACAAAAAGCCGCTCTTTCCAAAATCTACGACCGTAAAGCGAGGAGATTTTGAGGGGTTTTTGTTTCGGTCGGGCGAAGTAATGCTTTCCGCCTTACGAGAGCGAACGAAGCAAAAACACCGAAATATCCCGCTTTACGGCGGGTTCGGGTTTCATTGCTCACCCTAAGGAGGTCGTGAAGATGGCGTTGTTCAAGAAAAAAGCAGAAAAGGCGCAATCGCCTGCCGTATTGCCCACTCACGTGGCAATCATTATGGACGGCAACGGCCGTTGGGCGAAAAAGCGCGGTTTGCCGCGCACGGCAGGTCACGTGACGGGGGCAAAGGTGTTTCGCGACATCGTGCGCCATTGTGAGGCACGCGGCATCGGCTACGTGACGGTGTATGCCTTTTCCACCGAAAACTGGAAACGCCCCCCCGAAGAAGTGACGGCGATCATGAACCTTCTGCGCGACTATTTGAAAGAATCGTTGCAGGATTTCACGGGCGAAAACATCCGCGTGCGCTTTTTGGGGGATCGTGCCCCCTTGTCGGAGGACATCCGCACGCTGATGGACGAAGTGGAACAAAGCACCGCCCACAAGACGGGTATGTGTCTGAACATTGCGTTGAATTACGGCGGACGAAATGAACTGACTGCCGCCGTGCGCGCCATGGCACAACAGGTGAAGGAGGGAACACTCTCTCCCGACGAGATCACCGAGGACACGGTGTCCGCCCATTTGTACACGGCAGGGCAACCCGATCCCGATTTGATTGTGCGCCCGAGCGGCGAGTACCGTTTGTCGAACTATCTCATCTGGCAGGCGGCGTATGCGGAATATGTGTTTATGGACGATATTCTGTGGCCGGATTTCACCGCGGCGGATATGGATGCGGCGCTGGCGGAATATGCACGGCGTAATCGTCGGTTCGGCGGTGTGTAAAAGTCTTCACGAAAGAGGGCATACTCTATGATAACGAGAATCGTAAGCGGTGTGATCGCGGCAGTGCTGGCATTGGCGGTTATGCTGTTCGGCGGCGCGATCGGCATTGTCATCGCGGCGGCGCTGATCGGCTCGCTTGCCACCTTTGAATTGTTGCGCGCGGCGGAATTTTCGGCGCGTGACCGCATTCCTGCGGCGGCGGTTGCCATGGCGTGTCCGTTGCTTTTGTTGGTGAGCGGACAACTTTTGTGTATGCTGTTTGCCCTGTACGTACTGTACGTGATGGTGGAAAGCGTGGTGCGCCACACCACCCTCACCCCCGAACGGACGGCGCTGAAAGTGCTGTTGCCGCTGGTGGCGGCAGGCGGTTTCACCGCGGTGGCGGCGTTGCGTATGCACGGCGCCGACGGCTTGTTTTATCTTTTCTTGGTGCTGGTCATTCCGTGGCTCAGCGATACGGGTGCGTATTTCACGGGGATGTGTTGCGGCAAGCGCAAGTTATGTCCCGTCATCAGCCCCAAAAAGACGGTGGAAGGCTTTGTCGGCGGCATTGTCGTCTCGGTTGGTGCGTCCTTGCTCACCGGCTTTTTATACACCCTCTGGTGCGGTCACGCGGTGACGGTGAACTGGCTGTCGTTGGCGGTGGCGGCGCTGATCGGCGCACCGCTGTCGGTGTTCGGCGATCTGTTTGCCTCAGTGGTGAAACGCCGCTTCGGTGTGAAGGATTACGGCAACATTATGCCCGGTCACGGTGGCGCAATGGACCGTTTTGATTCGGTGCTGCCCGTGGCGGTGCTGTTGCTCGTGTGGGTGCAATGGTGGCCGATTGTGTAAGGAGAAGAAGAATGAGTGAGCAAAAACGCATGGTACTGCTCGGCAGTACCGGTTCGATAGGCACACAAGCGCTGGACGTGGCGGAAAATATCGGTATTGAGGTGTTGGCACTTTCGGCGCACCGTCAGGTGGATTTGCTGGAACAGCAGATCCGCCGTTTTCGCCCACAGTATGCGGCGATGAGTGATAGCCACGCCGCCGCCGACCTTAAAGTGAGGGTGGCGGATCTGCCGGTTACGGTGCTTTCGGGTGCCGAAGCGCTTTGCACCTTGGCCGCCCTGCCCGAAACGGACGTGGTGCTCAACTCCATTGTGGGTGTGGCAGGCTTGCGCCCCACGTTGGCGGCACTCACCGCCGGGCACGACGTGGCATTGGCAAACAAGGAAACGTTGGTGGCAGGCGGTGCATTGGTCACCGAAACAGCTGCCGCGCACGGGGCAAAACTCCTGCCCGTGGACAGCGAGCATTCCGCCATTTTCCAATGCTTGCAAGGTGCCCCTGCCGAACGGGCGCTCAAACGGGTGATTCTCACGGCATCGGGTGGTCCGTTTTTCGGCAAAACGCGTGAACAGTTGCAGGCGGTGACGGCGGCGGATGCGCTTCGCCATCCCAACTGGGATATGGGGGCGAAGATCACCATTGATTCCGCCACCATGATGAACAAAGGATTGGAATTGATCGAAGCGCGGTGGTTGTTTGATGTTACCCCCGAAGCAATCGACATTGTGGTGCACCGTGAAAGCATTGTGCACTCCTTGATTGAATATGACGATAACGCGGTGATCGCTCAGTTGGGGTTGCCGGATATGCGCATTCCCATTCAGTACGCGTTGACCTATCCGCGCCGTGTGGCGTCGCCTGCCGAAACGCTGTCGCTCAGCCAAATCGGCACGCTGACGTTTTATGCGCCCGACAATGTGACCTTCCCCGGCATGGAACTGT
>JAZNTC010000084.1:0-3589 GCA_045591605.1 Acutalibacteraceae bacterium
TTGAACCGCTGACCCTTCGCACGTCAAGCGAATGCTCTACCAGCTGAGCTAAACGTCCATATTTAATTGGCGCGAGTGTTATTATATAAAAAGATTTGTGTTTTGTCAAGTGGGAATTGCAAATTTTTTTGAAATATGCTATGATACTATAAAATAACGTAGTTCAAAGGAGTTCTTTCCATGGATGACTTGCTGTATTTGACCGATGACAGCGGCAATGAAGTTGCCTTTGAGGTGTTGGATGTTGTGGAATGGGGCGGCGATGAGTATGCTGTGTTGTTCCCTGCCGAAGGGGGCGACGGTGCGGTGTTGTTGCGGATTGTCCCTGCGGCGGCAGGGGAAGAGGAAACCTATGTGGGCGTGGACGAAGACACCATGCAGGCGGTGTTCCAAACATTTCGTGAATTGCACAAAGATGAGTTGGGAGAGTGACAGGTATGAAACACACAAAACTCTGTCCCAAATGCCGTTCCGCCAATATTGTGCGGATGGATGGATACACCGGTCCGTACGGTACAGGGAACAACGTGATGACCGGAAACACGATCTTCTCCACCGTGAACGTTAATCGCTACGTGTGTTGCGATTGCGGCTTCACCGAAGAATGGATCGATAAAGCGGACATCGAAAAAGTGGTCAACAGTAAGAAAGCCAAACGCGAATAAATATTGAAATTAATATAAAAGAACGGTTGATTAATATCAGCCGTTCTTTCTCTTTTACATTTCACGCAACATGGTGAGCAGGATGGCAGACACAAGGTCGGCCGCCTGCTGTTCAAAGTCCTCAAAACTGGCGGCGGCACGGCCGTCTGCCAAATCCGAGATCGCACGGATGATGGCGCAGGGCACGCCGTTGAGTGCGGCCACTTGTGCCACGGCAGCGCCTTCCATTTCCGCCGCCGCCGCGTTGAATCGTTCCACCAACGTTTGCTTCAACGCGCCGTCGCTCACAAACACGTCGCCCGAAGCCACCACACCGCCCAAACAGCGGAAGGACAATCGTTGTTCCGTTTTCACCGTTTCAGCGGCGTGAATAAACCGTTCTTCGAGCGCAGGATCGGTCTGCCAAAAACTCGGCAGGCGGTCGTCGCCGCCCAACGCCGGCATATATCCGTTCACATGACCGAACGCGGTAAGATCAAAATCGTGTTGCACGGCGGCATCCGCCACCACCAAGTCGCCCACCGAAAGGGCGGCATGCAATCCGCCGGCGATGCCGGTGTTCACAATGGCATCCACCGCAAAGCGATCAATTAAGATCTGCGCGCACAGCGCCGCACACACCTTGCCGATACCGCTTTTCACCACCACGACGTCTTGGTCGCCGATTTTACCCCACACAAAGGTGCAGGCGGCAACCTCGTCACGCCCTTGCTCTTCCATGGAGGCGATCAGGGTGGCGACTTCGGACTCCATCGCTCCAATAATACCAAGTTTCATAGGTTTCTATCCTTTCTCAACGCCGACAGATCGGCGCCCGTTTCTCATCCAATCGCAAGAAGCGGTTGATCTCTGCGATTTCGGCGGTTTGCTCTTTCAAAAACGCCGTGCCTTCAGGGGTGCTTGCCACGCGGCGTCCCACCGCCCGAACGGCACGCACAAAACGGCGGTCGAGCCGCACGTTGTCCTGCATTTTTGTGAGCGGACACAGGCGATACGCGCGCGGATCGTACACCGCACGGACACGCCCTTCCTCCGTTATAATGGGGAAGAGGGGGAAGATGCGGCAGGACAAGGGACGGCGTGCGCGATCGCACCTGCCGCCACACACGAACAGTTCGCGCCCGTTTTCTCGTGTGACTTCTTCCTTGTAGTCCATCCACGCGGCTTCGCCCGGGAACAACAGCATCCCGTCGTCGGCACCGCCCTCACAGCACGCCGCACCGCACACTTCGCCGCAATCGGCGGTGAGGGGCGTCAAATCGCCCAGGAGGGCGTATAACACGTCGTAGTTTACCATTCTTTCACGTCGATGGACAGAATGGTCACAGGGGAGAGCGGCTTGTCGCGGCGATCGGTTTCCACTGCGGCAATGGCATCCACCACGTCCATGCCGTCGAACACCTGACCAAACACGGTGTGACGGAAATCCAGGTGCGGCGTGCCGCCGACCTTCACGTAGTTGTCGGTCACTTCGGTCGGGAAACCGCCGTCCGTGAGTTCACGCATCTGCGAGATCAACCGTTCGTCCACTTCATCGCATTGCACAATAAAGAACTGACTGCCGTTGGTGCCGGGACCGGCATTCGCCATCGAAAGCGCACCGCGGTAGTTACGCAGTTCCAGATCAAATTCGTCCTTGAACGGCGCACCCCAGATGCTCTCACCGCCGCAACCGGTGCCGTCGGGATCGCCGCCTTGGATCATAAAGTCACGAATCACGCGGTGAAAGGTCACCCCGTTGTAATAGCCGTTTTTGGCGTGGGTGGTAAAGTTCTCCACCGTTTTCGGGGTCTTGTCGGGGAACAAACGAATGGAAATATCGCCCATCGATGTGTGCATCACGGCAACGGTATCGCCGCTTTGCGGCAAATCTAACTGACTCATGGTATCTCTCCTTTATTAGTACGCCTTGCCCCACAGCACCATGTGCTGTGCCGGCTTGCCGCAGCAAACGCAACGGTCGGACAGGTTCTCCTGCGCGAAGGGGATACAGCGCGACCCCACACCCGTGGTTTCCTTCACCGTATCCTCGCACGCTTCGTCACCGCACCACATCGCCTTCACGAAGCCGTCGCCGTTTTCCTGCAACTTCGCCGTGATCTCATCCATGGAGGTGCAGGCAAAGGTGCGGCGCTCACGGTTTTCGAGTGCTTTCTTGTACAACGCATCGTGCACGTCGCCCAGCATCTGCGGAACAATCGTTTCGAGATCTTCCAGTTTCACAACCACCTTTTCGCGGTTGTCACGGCGCACCAGCACGCACTGACCTGCCTCGATATCCTTCGGGCCGATCTCCAAACGCAACGGCACACCCTTCATCTCATACTCCGCAAACTTCCAGCCGGCAGAGTTGTCCGAATCGTCCATCTTCACACGGGCCACGGCCGACAAGCGGTCACGCAGTTCCGCCGCTTTTTCCAGCACGCCGGGCTTGTGCTGTGCAATGGGCAGAATCACCAACTGAACGGGTGCCACGGCAGGGGGCAACACCAAACCGTTGTCGTCGCCGTGGGTCATGATGATCGCACCGATCAGACGGGTGGTGACACCCCACGAGGTCTGGTGCGGATTCTGCTGGGTATTGTTCTTATCGGTGAAGTGGATGTCAAACGCCTTGGCAAAGCCATCGCCGAAATAGTGAGACGTACCTGCCTGCAACGCCTTGCCGTCGTGCATCAACGCTTCGATGGCATAGGTGGACACCGCACCGGCAAACTTGTCGCTTTCGGTCTTCTTGCCTTTCACCACCGGCATCGCCAGATAGTTTTCACAGAAATCGGCATACACATTCAACATCTGCTCGGTTTCCGCCACCGCTTCCTCCGCCGTGGCGTGGATGGTATGGCCTTCTTGCCACAAGAATTCACGCGAACGTAGGAAGGGACGGGTGGTCTTTTCCCAACGTACCACGCTCACCCATTGGT
>JAZNTC010000085.1:0-2318 GCA_045591605.1 Acutalibacteraceae bacterium
CATTCCCGATATGGTCAGCGGGTATTTCCTTTACACCTTTGATGAAGAGTGTTATTATTTGCTGGAATATAATTACGACGGCACCGAAGAAGAAAAAGCACTTGCCAACCTGTTTTCGGTAGAGTGCTTGTAAAACGGAATCCCCCGCCACGGTTCCCAACCGGTGTCGGGGCATTTTTCAGTCTTCATCATCCTCAAACGAATACTCGTTCAAAGAATCAAAATCCAGGAACTCTGCCAACGTCATGTTAAATGCTATGGCGATTTTGTGCAGAGTTTTTACACGCGGATTTTTGGTTAAACCGCGCGTGATGTTGTCCAACGTAGACTGTTTCACATCACTCATAGTCGCCAATTTGTTGATCGTAAATCCTCGCTTTTTGCAAAGATCGCGAATGCGTTTTACATATAATTCTGAATAGTCCACAAGTCACACCTCCACCATAGCATTACCCGTTTACAGGTTAATACTATGATACAGGCGAATTTGCAACAAGTTACCCGAATACGGGTTGACAAATTGTTCTCGTTTCAATTATAATAAAGAAAATAACCCATATTCGGGTGAATTCGAAGCGCCGTTATACCGCTATTTGTCTTTAAAATAGTTGTAAAGTGTACATATTTATTTTGGAGGAGAAAGGAAATGAAAAGAATTTTAATGCTTTGGATAACGATTGGTCTTTTGGTACTTTTTACCGCTTGTGGAAAAGGCGAAAGGTCCGGTTCGCAGGAAAAAACAGTAAGCACAACTCCTACTGCCGCATCGTCTGCAATCATAACAACAAATGGGAGTATGACTGTCAGTTCGACGATATTGACCGCACCGGAGACGACCGGGAGAGTCGTTACAACTTCTGCAACGTCCAAAACCGGCACAAATACTTCAGCAACAACTACTACAACAACCACAACAACTACAACTACAACGTCGGCTACTACTACGACCGTTACTACGGCAATCACGACCACGGTTACAACTACGAATTTAACCGTCTCTACGACTACCGATTTATCACAAGAAGAAGAGACAGAGGCGACAGTGGATTTGCGATGAAATTGACAGATAACTATTTTGTCAAATTTACGAAAGCGAGAAGGCGTTATATCAACTACAAATAACCGATGAGATCCGTTTGCTTCAAACGGAGTTGGAAGAGTGGGAAAAGGTGGAAGATGATCTTGCCGCAAAATATGCGGTGGAATGGGGAAATCTCCGTGCACAATACGCGAACATGGGGCTTCTGAACTCCGGGGCATACCAAAGTGCACTTGCCTCATTACAGCAGAAATATAGCGCTGCTAATAAAGAACGTTCGGATAATATTAAAAGCATAAATGCGCAAATTGAAGAGTTAGATGCCGAAAAAGAAAATCCACACCCTGTCATGGTGTTGCTCCAATTAAGTGAAAACTATTCACTGGCGATAGAGGATGCGGTTGATAAATATAACCGATATATTGCGGTAGAACAATGAGTGATAAACCATGGGGAATAATAAATATCCCCCGGCAAAGCCGGGGGATATTTATTATTCCCATCGAAAGCTGCCCGAAAGCAGGGTGACGGTTTCTTTATCCACCGTAAGCAGACCGCCGTCAATATGCCCCACGCGTTCACTGTCGTCGGGGAGCAGGATGCGGCAAGTGCTCGGTACCACCGCCGTGATGAACGGAATGTGTCCTGCCAGCACCGCCAGATCGCCTTCCGTGCCGCGCACCATCAATGCAACGGCTTCCCCTTCGAACAAGTTGCCGTCGGGGGAGGATACCGTCAGTTGAAAGGTAGCCATACGTTACACCTTCTTCGCTTTGGCAACCGCTTCATCGATTGTGCCGACAAACAAGAACGCCGATTCAGGCAGGTCGTCGTGCAGGCCTTCGATAATTTCGCGGAAACCGCGGATGGTTTCGGACAACGGAACGTACGCACCGGGAATACCGGTGAATTTTTCCGACACGTCAAACGGTTGAGAGAGGAAACGCTGAATCTTACGCGCACGTTGCACCAACAGTTTGTCGTCGTCGGACAATTCGTCCATACCCATGATGGCGATAATATCCATCAATTCCTTGTAACGCTGCAAAATGCGTTGCACTTCACGCGCCACACGATAATGCTCTTCGCCCACCACTTCGGGGGAGAGAATACGGCTGGTGGATTCCAACGGATCCACAGCGGGATAGATGCCCTGCGAGGCAATGCTGCGCGCCAACACCGTGGTGGCATCCAAGTGCGCAAAGGTGGTAGCAGGCGCAGGGTCGGTGTAGTCGTCGGCCGGGACGTAAACCGCCTGCACAGAGGTGATGGAGCCGTT
>JAZNTC010000086.1:0-5865 GCA_045591605.1 Acutalibacteraceae bacterium
GCCTGGCAGAAGCGGCAACCGCGAATGCAACCACGGAAAATCTCGCTTACCGCACGGTCGTGCACGATGTCGATATACGGCACCACAAAGGATTCGGGATAAAACGCCGTGTCAAGATCCTTGATGATGCGCTTTTTCACACGGACCGGCGCGCCGTCACGCGGCGTGACCGCCGCCACCGTGCCGTCGTCGTGATAGGTCACGTCATACAGCGAGGGGACATACACCCCTTCAATCTGTGCGGCTTCACGCAAAAATGCCGCTTTGGTGTATCGCCCTTGCTGTTTCATCGTGCGATAGAGATCAATCACTTCCAGATCCACCTCTTCCCCTTCTCCCAAAAAGAAGAGGTCGATGAAATCGCAAAGCGGTTCGGGATTGCATGCACAAGGACCGCCTGCCACCACCAATGGGAACCGCTCGTCACGGTCGGCAGAGCGAAGCGGCAGACCGGCCAGATCCAACATGTGAAGCAATGCCGGATAGCTCATCTCATATTGCAACGTGAACCCGATAAAATCAAAGGTGTCGATCGGGTCGCGGCTTTCCAAGCCGAACAAACGGATACCGTGCTGTTTCATTTCGGCTTCCATATCCAAATCGGGGGCAAACACGCGCTCGCACCACACGTCCTGTACGCTGTTAAACTGGCTGTACAGGATCTTCATTCCCAAGTGGGACATACCCACCTCATAAAGGTCGGGGAAACAAAAGGCGAAGCGCACCGCCACCGAGGAGGGGTCTTTCACCACGCTGTTCAATTCACCGCCGGCATACCGCCCCGGCTTTTGCACGCGAAGCAGTAACTCGTCCAGATTGTAAGTCATAGGATACCATCCTTAGCATTTATGTATTCCCGAATAGCATACCACAGTTTTCGCGGTTTTTCAAGTCAAATCCGCTCATCGGTGAACAAGCGTGCAATCAAATATCCGCTCACCAACAAAAGCGTGGGATTGCACGCGTTCAGCAACAGCCAAAACCCCACGGTGGCAAGCGGCAACAGCACCGATACGGACACAATGCGCATCACGCGGTGCACGGTGGCGTCCCCCCACCGCGCAGACAAGAAACACCGCAAAACCTGCCCACCGTCCAGCGCTTCCACCGGCAAAAGATTGAACACACCGAGCACCGCATGGGTTGCCACCGCAAGCGGCGGCGCGTGCAGGCAATACAACGCGCAGGCAAACAGAATATTCACCGCCGAGCCGGCGCACAGCATGGAAACGCGCCAAAAAAACGGGAGTGGGTTCCGGTGCGGCACCAAACGGATACCGCACACCCCCACCGTCACTTCCCGTGGCGGACGACCGCCGAGCCACAGCACCGCGATGTGACCGCACTCGTGTATCAGCGAGGCGAGCAAGCAAAGCATCGCTGTACCGCTTGTATCCAGCGTAAGCAACAATGCCAACAAACAAAAAAACGGCACCCCCACTCGCCAGAGGGTGCCGCCGATACGCAGGCTAAACATGCTCTTCGGGGACTTCCTCAAACGGTACGTCCCCCTCCCACAGCGCCGCAATCGCCGTGGTGAGCGTGTTTTGTTTCAACGCTTCGTGAAAATAGTGATTCAAATCCGAAAACAAACGACCGCCAACCAGCCGCAAGGTCAACACGGCGAGCAACACGACGGCGCAGGACACGCTTTGCACCGCGATCACCGCCAATCCGCTGAAACGGCGCTTTTGTGCCGTGTCGGTCACACCAGAATGCATATCAATCCACTGCACCCTTCGTTAATAATGCGCTCCACTGTTTCTTTCATTTTTTGGCGCGCATCTTCGGGCATGCGCGCCAATTTAGTGTGCAACCCCTCGTTCACCAAGCCGTAAAGCGACGTGCCGAAAATGTTGGAATCCCAAATACGGGCAGGGCTTTCCTCAAAATCGCGCAACAGATAACTCACCAATTCCTCTGATTGACGTTCCGACCCCACAATGGGCGCCACCTCGGTGCGAATATCGGCGCGCATCATGTGGATAGAGGGGGCGGATGCACGCAAGCGCACCCCATACCGTCCGCTTTGACGGATGATCTCCGGTTCCTCCAACGTCATTTCGGTCATATCCGGCATCACGATGCCATATCCCGTCGCCTCCACCGATTCCAGCGCACCACGGAATTTGTCGAACTGTTTTTTGGTGTCTGCCAATTCGCGCATGGTGGACATCAGCGCCGCTTCATCTGCCACCGCCAAACCCGTCACCTCACCCAACACGCGGTAAAACAGTTCGGGCACGAGGGTAACTTCCACAGCGGCACTCCCCTCTCCGAGCGCACGTTCCACCGTTCGTGCGGTTTTCACATATTCGCTTTCTGAAAATGCATCCGCCAGTTTGCCCACGTCGCGCAGGTGCTTGATTCCTTCGGCGGCGGCGTGCGCGCGGTCAAACAACGCACGGCGCACGGGGTGGGCGATGGGCAGTGCGGTGAGCCAACGCGGCAACTGCACCCCGATCTCACGCACGGGGAATTCCAAAAGCACCGTTTCCAGTATGTGCGCGATCTCCTCTTCGGTCAGATTCATGCAATCCACCGCGGTGACAGGCACACCGTATTTTGCGCGCATATCCGCACACAGCGCACAAGTTTCGTCAGCGGTCGGGTGGGTGGTGTTGAGCAACACCGCAAACGGCTTGTTGATCGCTTGCAATTCCCCGATCACCCGTGCTTCCGCCTCGGCATATTCCTCGCGCGGAATGTCGGTGATACTGCCGTCGGTGGTGATGACCAACCCGATGGTGGAATGCTCGTTGATCACCTTTTGTGTGCCGAGTTCCGCCGCCATATTAAATGGCACTTCCTCCTCAAACCACGGTGTTTTCACCATACGTGGAGCATTGTCCTCAATGTAGCCTTTGGCCGAAGGGACGACATACCCCACACAATCGATCATGCGCACCGACAGCGCCGCATCCCCATCCAAGGTGATTCCCACCGCCTCTTCGGGAATGAATTTCGGTTCGGTGGTCATAATGGTGCGTCCGGCCGCCGATTGCGGCAATTCGTCGGTTGCCCGTTCACGCTTAAACTCGTTTTCGATGTGCGGAATGACCAATGTGTCCATAAACCGCTTGATGAAGGTGGATTTTCCCGTGCGGACAGGGCCGACACAGCCCACGTACACACTGCCGCCCGTGCGAGCGGCGATATCTTTATAAATGCTTTGATTGCTCATCCCTGATTCCTCCGCTTTCCCATGGTATGTTTGTACCATCGTATGAATGGGTATGCGGAAATATGCGTGCGGAAAAAGAAAAAGCACCTGCCGTACAGCAGATGCTTTTATGTTCTCTCTTCGTCTGTTTTCCGTGTGGCCGCCACCGTGGCGGCATACACCGCTTCGGCGCCGTAAATCTTTAACATCTTGGCGCATTCATCCAATGTGGCACCCGTTGTCACCACATCATCAATCAAAAGAAACGTCTTTCCTTCGAGTGTCTCTTCGGTTACGTCAAACGCACCGAGCAGGTTGCCGCCGCGCTCTTCGGCGGTTAAACTCTTTTGCGGTGTGGTTTCGTAGATTTTGCGCAAATACGGCAAGCATGGCAACGACAAACGGTGTGCCACCGCACGGGCGATCAACTCGCCCGGGTTGTATCCCCGACGTCTGAAACCGCGCCGTGTAACGGGAATAAACACCACACCGTCAAAGGTCAGTTCATCGTAATGCTGTTGCACCGTGTCCGCCAGCGTGTCGGCAAAGAAGGCAACCACCGACGGATCACCGCTCGCTTTCATCCGCAACACCGCACGGGCGGCCGCACCGTCGTAATACCACGAAGCCACCACCCGTTCATAATGGCGGCGACGACGGCGGCATTCGCACCACGCTTTTTCCAATCCGCAACGCGAACAAACAGGCACACCGATCACGGGCCAATCCGCACGACAGGTGTCGCACACGCCTTCACCCGGCAAAATCACCTCGCCGCACGCCGCGCACCGTTCGGGAAACAGCACCGCCGCCAAACGGCGCCACACCGTCACGCCCATGGCACGGTCACCTCGGTTTGTGTGAGGAAACGGCGCAGACCTGTGTAGCGCAAAGTCTTGCGGTCGTTTTCCACCATGCGCCGCACCGTTTCACTGCTACCCACCAAAATGAGCAACGATTTGGCACGGGTCACGGCGGTATACAACAAGTTGCGATAGGTCAGTTGCGGCACACCCGAAAATACGGGCATTACCACCGCATCAAATTCACTGCCCTGACTTTTGTGCACCGTCACGGCATATGCCGGTTCCAAATCCGCCGCATCCTTGCGGTTATACAACGCCTCGCGGTCCTCATATCGCACGGTGAGCGTACCTTCGTTCACATCCACTGCGGTCAAAACTCCAATATCGCCGTTAAACACGCCCGATGCCATCTCGCCGTCGTCACGTGTCCACGGAATGTCGTAATTGTTCTTGACCTGCATCACCTTATCCCCTTCACGCAGGGTGACCCCTTCGATCACGATTTCGCGTTTGTCATCGGAGGGTGGATTGAGAAGCCCTTGCAACTGCGCATTGAGTTCCCCCGTGCCGAGCATTCCTTTGCGACCGGGGCAAAGCACTTGGATGTTCTCCCAAATGGTATACCCGTATTTCGTGGGCAAACGGCGCGCACACAGATCGAGTATGGTTTCGGCGGTGTCAAGGGCGGTGGGACGGGACAGAAAGAAGAAATCCCCTTCCCGTTCAGTAAGCGAAGGCATTTCGCCGCGCACGATGTAGTGTGTATTTTGCACGATGCGGCTTTCCATCGCTTGGCGAAACACCTCGGTCAACTGCACCACGGGCAACACGTCACCGGCAATCAGATCGTGCAACACACACCCTGCCCCCACAGCAGGCAACTGGTCGGCATCCCCCACCAGCACCAAACGGCAACCGCTTTTGAGCGCGCGCAAGGTGCTTTCGAACAGTGGCACGTCCACCATCGACAATTCATCGATTACCAGCGCATCCACGTCCAGCGGATCGCGCTCGTTGCGTTGAAATACGGGTTGATCATCCTCACTCCATTGCACCTCCAACAAGCGGTGCAAGGTCTTGGCATCATGCCCTGTCAACTCGCCGATGCGTTTGGCGGCACGCCCCGTGGGCGCCGCCACCGCCACCTCCTGCCCCATTTGTTCCAACAGGGTAATGATGGCTTTGAGCACGGTGGTTTTTCCCGTGCCCGGACCGCCCGTTAAGATGAGCGACCCACGGGCAATCGCGTGGCGAATGGCTTGCCGCTGTTTGGCTTCATAGGTGATGCCGTAGCGTTTTTCCAATTTGTCAATGCGCTCGTCTGCACCGCTGTCGGTTTCTTGCGGAAAGGAGGACATAAGCCGCATACGGGCGGCGATATACCGCTCGGCACGGTGATAATGCGGCAGGAATAAGAAACGGGTATCCTCAAACGTTTCCTCTTTCAACTCGCGTTGCAAGACCAAATTTTCCACCGCATCGCACACCGCTTCTTCCGTTACACCGAGCAGACCGGCGGTCACCGTCGTCAATTTATCAAACGGCAGGCAAGTGTGTCCGTTGCCGCTGTTGTGGCGCAACACATACAACACCCCTGCCGCCACACGGCGTGCATCCTCTGCCGCAATGTCCATACGGGCGGCAATTTCGTTCACCCGTTCAAACCCGATAAAGAGGGTGGGATCGCACAAGTTATAAGGATTCTCGCGGATCTTTTCCACCGTGGCAGAACCCCATTTTTTGTAACAGCGCATCGCTTCGTTGGCGGTGAGTCCATAGGATGAGAACGCGAGAATCACTTCACGCAAGCCAAACTGCGCCGCAAATTCCTTGCCGATGGCGGCGGCACGGGTGGCGGTGATGCCGCGAATGTCTTTGAGCCGCATCGGCTCTTGC